>CASEST010000015.1 GCA_949290725.1 uncultured bacterium | reverse complement strand
CTAAAAATCAATTTTTAGTTGGCTATGGTTTAGACTATAACGAATTATGTCGTAACATCCCATATATCTTTATTCCTGATGAAAAAGAGATTGATAGTTGGAACAACTTACTTAAAAATAATCATTAATATTAAAAAAAGGGACTGTTAGAAAAATAAATTTCTAACAGTCTTTTTATTTAATTATTAATCAATTATTTTTCAAATTCAGCAATATTTTTAGTATTTCCAACTACTACGATCGCATCATTAAGTTCAAAGACATGGGAAGGAGAAATATTAATATCGATATTATCATCTCTTTCAATTGCAACAATATTTAAATTATATTTTTTTCTAATATCGCTATCAGCTAATTTAACTCCAACATATCTTTTAGGAATGGTAATTTCAACGATTTCAATATCTTCATTAAGCGAAATAAAATCTAAGATATTATGCGATAAGATTCTTTTAGCTAAGCGGTCAGCACTATCCTTATCTGGATAAATTACTTCCGCACCTAATCGCTCTAAAACTCGACCTTGTTCTTCGCTTCCAGCTTTAGCGATTACTTTATTAACTCCTAAAGAGATAACATTTAAAGTTGTTAAAATTGAAACATCAATTTTTTCTCCAATACAAACAACTACTGTATCGCATTCTTTAAAACCTAATTCTTCTAAAGTTTCTTTACTTAAATCTTCACTAACATAAGCATAGTCAGTAAAATTTAAAACTTCTTTAACTTTCTTTTCTTCTTTATCAACACAGATTACGCTTTTCCCTTTAGAAGCAAGTTCAACTGCTAAAGACATTCCAAATCGACCTAAGCCGATAATTCCAATACTACTTTTTTCGCTCATTTATTTCTCCTTTTTAACCGATTGGTAAGGAATCTTCTAAATAATTCCATTTATTATTATGACGATTTTTAAATACAGATAAAGAAATTGACATTGGCCCGATTCGACCGATATACATTAAAGCGATTAGACATATTTTACTACCCACACTAAAAAATGGAGTTACACCGGTAGATAAACCAACGGTAGCAAAAGCACTAAAGGCATCAAAGACATAATCTAAAGAATCATAGCTTGTACCGTTTCCATTTATATTTCCGCCTTCAAAAGAAAAGATTAATAAGATGAAAAATAATAAGAATAGCGTAGAAAGGAAAAATAAAGTAAAAGCTTTTTGAATTGTTTCTTTAGAGATACTTCTTTTAAAAGCATGAGGACTTTTTCCATCAAATCCGCTTCTAATTCGCATAAATAATGCAAATGTGGTAGTAGTTTTAATACCTCCACCAGTTCCTCCAGGGGAAGCTCCAATAAACATTAATACATTCATTGATAAGATTGAAGCAATGCGGGCATCATTTAAATTATAAGTAGTAAATCCTGCTGTTCTAGTTGAAACTGATAAAAAATAACACTCTAATAAGTTCATTCCTCGATCAGCGCTTTGATTAATAAAATAAGCTGCATTTTCACTTAAATATAAAGTCAATGTTCCACTAATAATTAAAAATAAAGTCATTGAAATAGCGACTTTACTATGTAAATTTAACTTTTTAAAGTTAAATTTTCTTGATATAACATCAATGATTACTAAATAACCTAATCCACCAAAAATAATTAATAAAGAGATGATTAAATTTAAAAAGATATCATTAGAAAAAGCGATTAATGAAGTATTTCCAAAAATATCAAAACCAGCATTATTAAAGGCGCTGACGGATAAGAAAAAGGCATGACCGAAAGCATCATCAACTCCGTTAATAACATCGCCATGTAAAAAATATAAATCAAAAAATAATAGAATTGCCCCACTAAATTCAGCAATAAAAGTAATTAAAAAGTTTAAATAAAAAATCTTTTTTAATCCTTTAAAAGAAGAGATGTTCCAACTTTCTTTAATTAATGATTGTTGATTCATACTTAATTTATTGGAAATAATTAAAATAAATGACATGGCTAAAGTTGCCGCCCCTAGTCCACCAATTTGAATTAAGATTGCAATAACAAATCTTCCAAATAAATTATAGGTATCAGCTATTGAACCATTAGGTAAAGAAACTAGACCTGTAACACAGGTTGCTGAAGTTGAAGTGAATAAAGCATCGATATAAGAAACACTCATTCCTTCATTTAAAGAAAATGGTGCCCATAATAATAAAGAACCAATTAATATGACTAATAAAAATGCTACACAAATAAAAGTTACTGGAGTGATCCCGATTTTCTTTAAACGTTTAAATTCCATATCTAATAAAAATCTTCTATATTATAACTAAATAAAAAGTAAAAAGGTAATTAATCTTCTAGGATTAAAAACCTTTTTACTTTTTATATTTATAATAAATTAATCTAATTTGATAAAATTACAAGCTTTTGGAGAAATATGAACTTTAAAATATTTTGATGAATCATATTTTTTCATTAATATATCATCAAAAGTTGAACAATATTCATTTTTAATAAAAGCTAAAACAGTTCCTTTAAATCCGCCACCATGGATTCTAATCGCTCCATTATTAGCAATTAAAGGAGTTAATTGATCAATAATATCTTGTGGGCTACCTTCATATTCTCCTTTAACATAAGTATTTTCAATATTATTTTTACTAGTTTCTTGAGAAGCACAAATCGCTGCTAAAAAATCATCTAAATTAGATTCTTCAATCGCTTTTTTAGCCTTTTTAACATTTTCATTTTCAATAAAGAAATGTTTAGCTTTTCTTTTTTCTTCTTCATTTAAATCTTTTAAATTATCGATTTTATTTAAAATATCTTCATCTATAGCAACATCTCTTAAAAATTCTTTATTGGCTAAAAGTTTAGCGGCTTTTTTCATTGAAGAAGGGATTGCTGCATATAAATTAGTTAAAGAAGAATGATTGCCTTCGCTTTTAATTAAATATAAAGTTAAAGGGAGGTTAAAAGGGATTGTTGTAATGACTGGATTTTCAATATTTTTAAAATCGATAAAATTAGAAGAATCAAAAGATGTTCCAATTTGATCTAATAATCCACAAGGCTTATTAAAATATTCATTTTCAGCATATTGGCCAGTTTTAGCAATAAGTAAAGGAGAAATCTTTCCTTCATTAAATAAATAAGAGATGGTATAGCCAAATAATGATTCGATTGCAGCAGATGAAGAAACTCCACTTCCATTGGGAATTTCACTATCGATATACATTTTAAAGCCACCGACTTTATAACCTTCAGCTTTTAAAGAAGCAACAACTCCTTTACATAAAGCGATTGTTTTTCCTTCTTCTTCTTTTCTTGCTTTTAAATCATTTAAAGAAAAAGAAAACTCGCTATAACCACCACTTTTAACGGTAACATAATCATCATTATCATAACTTAAGGCTGATTTAGCTCTTAAAGAACAATTTGCAACTAAGCATAAACCATGATTATGGTCAGTATGATTGCCAATAATTTCAAATCTACCGCCAGTATCTAAATAAAACTCTGGTTCATTTTTAAAATATTCTTTAAAATCATTAATTACTTTTTCTTGCATAACTCTTTCCTCTAAAATTCAATTGATTCAATAAAGCGTTTTAAGCCATTATTTCCTTTTTCATCATCTTTAAATACTGCAGTATTAATTAAGATATTTTTACAAACATTATTAATATATTCTTTAATATCTTCATCGATTGTTTCTTCTTTATAATTTTTCTTTAACTCGTGAATCATCGTTAAGAAATTGCCATTCAGATCGCTATATTTATTAACAATCTCTTCATCAGTTAAATTTAATTTTAAACAGTCTTTAATTTGATTTTCTTGGCGAATTAAACGGGCTGGAAGAATAAATAAACCCATCGCTTCAATAATACCAATTCCTTCATGTTTAATATGATGATATTCGCTATGCGCATGGAATATACCATCAGGATAAATTTCGTTTGTACGATTATTTCTTAAAATTAAATATAAAGAATAAGTATCGCCATCTTTTTTAATACATGGGGTGATTGTATTATGTTTAACTTCATTAGTATGCGATAAAATATCATTTTCTAAAACATCATAATCACGCCATTTATTTAAAATTTTTGTAGCAATATCAACTACGTCATTCCTATCTTTACCTTTAATTAATAAAGTTGAATTATACCAATCAAGGAGGAATAATTTAGAAGTATGATTTCCTTTTAAAATAAACTCACATTTAGTTCCAACTTTCATAATTGGTAAACGATGTTCTCCACCTTGATAGTGTTCATGATTTAAAATTGAACCACCAACAATAGGTAAATCAGCATTGCTTCCAACGAAAAAATAAGGGAATTGATCAACAAATTCAGTTAATTTTATAAAGGTTGATTCGTTAATAACCATATTCGAGTGGCTTTCTTTTAAAATGATTGCATGCATATTAAAATAGCCATAAGGAGAATATTGTAAATACCATTTTTCATTATCTAAAGTTAATGGAATTAAACGGATATTTTCTCTAGAAGGATGGTCATCCCTTCCATAATAGCCTAAATTTTCTTTACATAATAAACAGGAAGGATATTTAGTTTCACTACTACTTTTTTTAACTAATAATTTAGCGATATCCTTATTATTTTTTTCAGGTTTAGATAAATTAATTGAAATTTCTAAGTTTTTTGAAGGAAAATTAGTTTCCCAAACTAAATTTTTATCAATTTTACTTTTTTTAACATAATCATTTTTAATTGATAAATCATAGAAAAAATCTAAGGCTGCTTTATCGCCTTCTTTTTGATACAAAGAAAAGAATTTTTCATTAACTTTAGAAGGACGAGGTGATAAAAAACCAAAGATTTTAGTGACTTTTCTTTCAATTTGATTATCGCTTAAATCACTATTTTCCTTTAAATATAAACTTAAATTCTCACTAAAATAGTCAGCATTTTTAAAATTTTTAATCTTAGTTAAATCGACCTCTTTTTTTATAAATGAATCAAGATTTAATTCACCAATAATCATATTAGTTAAATATAATTCATCTAATTCATTATCTAAATAAAGATGAAGTTTACTAAATTCAACTAATTCATTAACAATTTGATTAATCTTAACCATATTTAATTATCCCCCTAAATAAATTATTTATGTTTAATTTGATAATCGATATAAAAATCATATTTTTGACCTTTTTTATAATAGATACTATCAAGGTCAAAAATATATTTTTGTGGTTCTAAAGCGATTGCTCTACGAGCTTTAAAATCACTTCTATTTTTAAAAGAGAGAGGAGTTAAAGAAGAATCAACATAAATATTCATTGCTGGATAATTAGTTTTCATCTTTAATAGATATTCTTTATTTTCTAATAAAAGCGAATGTGTTTTATCCTTTTCATTAAAAAGGAAAGTATTATCGATTGTGCCAATACTAGTTTTTTCTAATTTATCTAAACGTGATTTAAGTTTAGCTTTCTTTTTAAAAGATAAAACATCTGGAGTTTTAATTGTATCAACAATAAGTAAATTATCATCGCATTTTCCTATATAAGGAGCATCAAATTTTAAAGAATAATCATCAACAGTTAAAGAACGATTAAAATTCCAATAAATATGATTTGATAAATTAATAAAAGTATCTTCTTTGATTTTAGCTTTTTGACGAATTCTAAAATGAGGTTTATCTAAATAGATTGAATAAATATTATATAAAGTTACTTTTCCTTTAAAACCATTTTGATTTCTACGAGGTGAATAAGTAAAGATAACATCGATACGATTTTTATATTTACGAAGTTTAAATTTCCATAATTTAAAAGAGATTGAACTTTCTTCTCCTCCATGAAGCATAATTCCTGGATGTTTTTTATCATCTTTAAAATGATATTCTACATCCTTATAAGTAAACTCACTTTTTATTCTTCCAGCAGTTAAACCTAATGTTTTATTAAAATACTGTAAGGAATGTAAAAAGGTAGCGGTATCGCTTAATTCTAAAATTAAAGGTTCATCATCATAATATAATGAAAATAAAGATGCCCCCATATTCGAAAATTTAAAAGTTAAATGATTATATTCTTTTAAAGGCAATGTAAAATATTGGATGCTTCTAGTAGAAGCATTCTCATTAAATAATCTGATTAGAGTTTCTAAATCCATTTTTTATTTCCTCAAGAATTAAATAGTTAAACGTTAACTATTTAAAATTATAACTTATTATAGCATTTTAAACGTTAAGTTATATATAAATTAATTCAAAAAATGGCTAAAAATAGGGAAATTTAAGAAACTTAAATTAATTTTAATTATGATTAATGTTTATATTATTCGTTTATTTTATATTTATTTATTTTTTCTTGTTATTTAAAGATTTAGTAATTAAAACAATTGTAATAATTGAAAAAGAAAGAATAACTACTCCTCCAACAATAATAATAAAAGGCAATAGATTAATTAATAGATTAGAATTAATAATCTTATTATCGATAATAAATTCACTATATGATGAAGAGAAGCTAGTTAATTCATTATTGATACTAGCACTTTCATAATCTATTTTTATTTGGTTAACTCCATCATAGGCATAAATATTATTAAATGAAGAAGCTAAAGCGATTCCAATATCAATATCATTATTAAAGAAGGCTAAAGAAGGAGAGTTATCACTATTTAAAGAAGATAAATCATAGATTCTTAAATAAGAAGATGTGTTGTTACGTTCTTCTATTTTCATCTCATAATTATCATCTTTAATCTCATTACTACCGATATATCCTTTTAAAGCAATAAAATAGATTAAAGAATAAGTATTATTTTCTATATTACTAACTTCGATAAATAATTTATCGAAGTTATTAAATTCATCTAAGATTAAACCTAAAGAATATAGATTAGTTGTTCCTTCTACTTTATTTAAACGATTAGTAAAATCAATATGATTAATCGTTAATTTATTAATCTCTTCATCTTTAAAATAAATTAATAATAAGTTTTCTTTTAAAGATATTTCATATAAAGATGGTATCGAAATATATTTTTCTTTAACATGTAAAATAAATGAATAAGTATAACTAGCTTGATTGACCATCGTAAAATTAAGATTAACACGATATTCTCCTCCATTAGGGAAAAATTCAGTTCCTAAACGATCATCGATTGTTAAAGGAATATAACCATAAGAACGATGGGTATATTCTTTACTCGATCCTAAACTTCCTGATTGAGGAAGAATATAGCTACGATATAAATCATGTGTTAAAGAATTGTCATATACACTATCTTTAAAATAAGAATTATAAACTATTTGATTATCCTTCTTATTGATAACTTGAATCGAGTTATCAATAACTGAACGAGTCATAAATAATTGAATAGTTATTCCTCTAAATTTAGCAATATCTTCCCCAGTATAAAGATGATAAATCTTTTCTAATGGATCATAGATATATTCTAAATAAGTATATTGTTTAGTAAAAGAAAAGGTATTATCAATAATATTTCTTAAATAATAATCTTCTCCTTCTCCCATTAAAATATATGAACCAGTTTCTACATTTTTAGCTTGATAATTATTTATAATATATTCATTCATTAAATCAGATTCATATAACTTATTATCATCTTTTTCAAAAGAGAAATCTTCAAAAGGTTTAATCTTAGAATAATCTCCATAAAAACCTAAAAATGGCATATTTAAAGTTGAATCTTCATTAGTTAAAACTAAATAACCTTCTAAATAATTTCCATTAGTAAAATTAGCTAAATAATCTTTACTACTTTTATTTATTTCATGATTGATCGAAATAATATTTTTTCCACTATCAAATTCTTTTTTGCCTAAATCAACTTTTTCTAATAATATATCAGAATTATTTTTAAGTTTAACTTCCTTATCATTGATTGTTTCTTCATAAATTCTAGAAGTCATAATATATAAAGAAATTTCATATTCTTCTTTATTATCTAAATATAACGAAACATCAAAATCTAAAATACCTTTAGCAATATCATTATTATTTTTTAATTCGATTTGAGTTGAATTATCATTAAAAAGTAAATAACCTGGCGAAGCTAAAGTTTTAGAAATATCAACCATTCCACTACCTTGTTTACGAGGAGTAATAAATTCATCATATTTATCTTTTAATAATTTAGTATTGCTCATCATTTTATATAAATATTCTTTTTGGACGATGTTTCTTATTTCTTCATCTAAATCATTTAGATTAATTGAGGAAATAATTGAAATATATGCTCCCATTAAATTAGGTGAAGCCATTGAAGTTCCGCTCATAAAGGTATAAGCATCATTTAAATAGCCATCTTCACCAATAGATAAAGCAGCAAAAATATCGCTTCCTGGAGCAACCATATCTGGTTTTAAACTTAAAGAAGCATCGCTTCCTTCTGAAGAAAGTAAAGACATCGCTTCTTTATAAAATTTAATTTCTTTTATTTCAGCATTTTTTAAAACTTCTCCAGCACTATAAGAAACAATTGCGATTGGAATATCAACCACGCTTAAATCAAATTTTCTTACGCCATCTTCATAAACTACTGGAATATCTGGATAATCTTGATAGGTTGCATCATCAATTCGCATCGCAAATTGAGGAAGATTAGTATCGCTACTTTGATTATAAATAATTAATCCAGCCGCACCATTTTTAATCGCATAATAAATTTTAGCAGTAAAAGGTAAAACACCTCTTTCAACTACCGCAATTTTATTATTTAAATTTAAATTATCATAATCGCTATCATCGCCTTTATTTGGAATTAAGACATATTCTTTAGTTTGATTAGTAAACTCGTGGAATAGATGTTCATTTGGATAATCAGTAATTGTATATTCATCGCTTCCTTCTTCTAAGCCAATTGAATCAGTTGCGCGGTCTAAAAGTTGAATTGATCGATCGCCAACAAGACCAAAAGTATTAGCTTCATCATCATCTAAATAAGCATTTCCAACGGTGATTGAATTTTCATCTAAAGCTAATTGGCCCATAACTCCGCTTTCAATATTTTCTAAAGGAGTATACTCATAATCGCTTCCTAAAAAATAATCTCTTCCATCATTTCCAGCTGCAATAAAAACTTGAATTCCGTCTTGATATAATTTATTTAAAACTTCATTAACTGCTAAATCGGTCGCATCTTCACTATAATTTAAGGCGCTACCAAAAGACATATTGATCGCATCAACATTTAAAGCGTAAGCATCTTCTAAAGCTTTTAAATAAACTGAAGAAGTACATCCAGTCCCACGGTCATTAAATACTTTCATAAAAGCAAGTTGACTTGAAGGAGCAATTCCTTTATATCTACCATTTCCAAGAGCTAAAGATGAAACGTGACTTCCATGATCATCCTTAGCATTAACATCCCAGTTATTGTCGCTATAATCATATAAAAAAGGTAATTTATTATTATAATAGCGATAGTTTTTCCCATTAAAAGATGAACTTTTATCAACTAAGGTTTTAATTTCACCTTCATCATATTTAATCTCGTTATCATTTAAGATAGAGAAAGCTTCATGATTGTAATTTAAAGCGCTATCTAAAATAGCGACCATTGTATTTTCTCCATCTTTAGCCTCACCCTTATTCATCATTATAGCGCTACTATTAGTTTCTAAAACTTGATTATTACCTAAATAAGAATAATCTGGATCGCTAGGGATATAAGATGATT
>CASEST010000014.1 GCA_949290725.1 uncultured bacterium | reverse complement strand
TAGAAAAAAGTCGAATTTCCTAGTTAAATTTAAAAAGCTCCTTCGAGGAGCTTTTTAAATTAATATTTTTTTATAATAAATAATTAATAAAATAATGATAATCTAAGTTTTATCCGATAAAAGCAAAGACAACAAGATAAATAATATAAATGAAAAGTAAGATTGAAATTATTGTAAAAACGATGAATATTTTTTTATTTTTTGAATAATTCATCGATTTCTCCTCTTTAATCGTCTCAAGTTCAACAGTTTTAGATGTAGTTCTTTCTTTAGGTTTTAAAATATCTCTACCATCTTTTCTTTCAACACGATTAACTTCTTCATTTTGATATTCTTTTTTTCTTGCCATAACTTAATTATACCTTAAATTAATATTTTATGCTTCCTGGAGTTCTTGGATAAGGTTGAACGTCTCTAATATTGCTTAATCCAGTAATATACATTAATAAGCGATCAAAACCTAAACCAAAGCCACTATGAATGCAACCACCATATTTTCTTAAATTTAAATACCATTCAAGAATCTCTTTATTTCCTTGCTCTTCCATTCTTTCTTTTAATAATTCATAGTTTTCTTCTCTTTGAGAACCACCACAAATCTCTCCAACACCTGGAACAAGCAAATCACAAGCGGCAACTGTTTTACCATCTTTATTCAATTTCATATAGAATGATTTAATTTCTTTAGGGAAATCAATTAAAAACATTGGGCCTTTAACAACTTCTTCAGTTAAATATCTTTCATGCTCACTTTGTAAATCCATTCCCCAGTAAATATCAGAATATTCGAACTTATGACCATTTTCTTGAGCTTTTTTTAAGATTTCAATCCCTTCTGTATAAGTAACTCTTTTAAATGAGGAATTTAAAATATGTTTCATCTTATCAATAACTCCTTTTTCAATCATCGTATTGAAAAAGTTCATTTCATCAGGGCAATTGGTTAAAACATAATTGATAATATATTTTAAAAATTCTTCCATTAAATCCATATTATCTTCTAAATCAGCAAAAGCAATTTCTGGTTCAATCATCCAGAATTCTGAAGCGTGTCTAGAAGTATTTGAGTGTTCAGCTCTAAAAGTTGGACCAAAAGTATATGTATCTCTAAAAGCAAGTGCAAAAGGTTCAACATGTAATTGTCCAGAAACAGTTAAACAGGCATTAGCATTAAAAAATCCAGTTGGATCTTTCATATCTTCAACAACTTTAAAACATTGTCCGGCACCTTCAGCATCATTTGTAGTAATAATTGGAGTATGGACATACATAAAGTTTTTCTCTTGGAAAAATTTATGAATTGCAAAAGCTAATTTATTTCTAACTCTAAATAAAGCATTAAAAGTATTTGCACGAGGTCTTAAATAGGCAATATCTCTTAAAAATTCGAAAGAATGTCTCTTCTTTTGTAAAGGATAATCTTCGCTAACATCTCCTAATAAACTAGTTTCGCTAACTTTAATCTCAAATGGTTGTTTATTTGCTGGAGTTAAAACTACATTTCCTTTAACTGCGATTGAAGCAGCATATTTATAATGAGCAATCTCATCATATTGAGGATTATCTTTTTCATAAACTAATTGAACATTCTTAAAGGCTGATCCATCATTAAATTCGATAAATCCGATATTTCCATTATCTCTATTTCCTCTAATCCAACCTTCTAAAAAGACACTTTCGCCATCTTTTAATTCGCCTTTAGCTAGACTTAAGAATAAATCATAAGTTGTTATCATCTTTCTTTCCATAAAATAATCCCCTTAACAAATAAAAATTATAACACACCATTAAAAAGAAGCATAATCTTCAATTTTCCATGATGGGTCAACGCCAATTGAAAGGTCAGCAAAAACACCTTTATCATATAAATAAGAGCCAACTTTTGCAATCATCGCCGCATTATCAGTTGTGCACCAAATAGGTGGAATAATAACTTTGATTTGATCATTATCTTTAAATAAGTTAGTAATTTCGCTTCTTAAATAAGAATTAGCACTGACTCCGCCAGCTAAAACAACCTCTTTTATCATATAGCGTTCGCTAGCTTTCTTAACGCGATCAATAATCTCTTTAATCGCTACATCTTGAAATGATTTAGCCATATTTTTAATATTAATTTCATGATGTAATTGTTCTTCTTTATGAACTAAATTAATCACCGCTGTTTTTAATCCGGAATAAGATAGATTCAAGGAATCATCATGTAAAGGAATCGGTAATTTATAGGTGTGTTCCCCTTCTTTTGCTAATTTATCAATAGCGACTCCCCCTGGATAGGGTAAACCTAAAACACGAGCGACTTTATCAAAACTTTCACCGATTGCATCATCTTTTGTTTCGCCAATTATTTCAAAAGAAAGATGTTCTTTCATATAAACTAATTCGGTATTTCCCCCACTTACTACGACAGCTAAACAAGGGAAAGTTAAATTTTCAATAAATTCATTTGCATAAATATGACCAGCTAAATGATGAACTGGAATAAGTGGAATATTATAAATTAAGGCTAAAGTTTTAGCTGCTTGAAGACCAACATGTAAGGCTCCAATTAAACCAGGTCCTCTAGTAAAAGCAATCGCACTAATATCTTCTAATTTAACATTGGCCTTTTTTAAAGCTTCATCTAAAACGACCGCAATATTTTCTAAATGTAATCTTGAAGCAATCTCAGGCATAACTCCACCATATTTTTGATGCACTTCAATTTGAGAAGAAATAACATTTGCTACTAATTCATCATTTTTAATAATCGCAACAGCTGTTTCATCACAGCTTGATTCAATTCCTAATATAATCTTATCTTTTTTCATAATTTATATTCCTTTTACCATATAATAGGCATCCATTCCATCTTTATAATATTTCTCTTTAGTAGTTATTTTTTCATATCCAAGTTTTAAATATAAAGATAATGCCGCTGCATTATCTTTTCTAACTTCTAAGGTTGAATATAAAACTTCTTTTTCTTTTAAATAAGAAAACATCTTTTCTAGTAATCTATTAGCAATACCTTGATTACGATACTCTTTCTTTACTACAATTTTAAAAATTGTTGAAGAATCAAAAGTTAGCCAAAAATCTAAATATGCAACAACTTCTTTATTAATGTTATCAATAGCAATAATAAATTCACTAACTGGATTTTCATTTAATTCATAGGCTAAATCTTTTAAAGGAAGAATTTCATCATAACTAGTTTCTTCAACCTTATTAATCGCTTCTAAATAATTTTTCTTCTCTTCTTTATTTAAATGGAAAAATAATAAATTCATTTTAATCTTTTAAATAAACCGCCTTCAAACTAAGGATATTTTTAACTAAATTATCTTCATCTTTTAATTCAAGCATATTATTAAAAATATCATTCTTTTTATTTTCAAGATTTAAATAAGAAACATCTCCACAAATTGAATAATTAGGATGCTCTTTAATAAAAGCTAAAACTTCTTCATTGGTTAAAACTTTATCTTCAATCAAACAAGTTTTATTTTGGTATAATCCAAAATAACTTCTTTTACTACGAGCATTCATTAAACAAATTGAGATATTATCTTTATCTTTTAATATTGCTAAAGAAGATAAAGCATAAACTTTAATATTTAAAGCATAGCCATATATTTTAGCAATCGTTAAAGCGATTCTTAATCCAGTATAACTACCTGGGCCTTTAGTTACGACAATTTCTTCAATATCTTTAGGATCAACCCTATTTCTTTTTAAAATATTAGCGATTTCACTAATCATAAATTCGCTTTGTCTTTGCCAAGCTTCATATTTAATATTATCAATTAAAATATTATCTTTAGCTAAACCAACTGCTAAATCAACATTAGAAGAATCGAGTAAAAGTGAATACATCTTATATACCTTCTTTCTTTAAATATTCAAATAAAGAATCAAATTTCTTATTTTTGGTTTCGAAATGGAAATTTCTAAAATTATTTTCATCAATCGTAATAATTATTTTTAAAGCTTCATCATGATCAATAAATTCATCAATAAATTTAGGCCGTTCAATAACTGAAACTCCATCTCCATCTAAAACTTCTTCTAAACCAATATTTTTATTATCAGGATTAACATCTTCTAAACGATAAGCATCAATATGATATAAATTTAAATTACCACTTTTATTAAAATAACATTTTAAAATATTAAAGGTTGGTGAATTGATTTCTTCATTAATCGTTAAACCCTTACCTATTCCTTTAGTTAAAGTAGTTTTTCCTGCTCCTAAATCACCAGAAAGTAAAATTACTTCTTTTTTAAAAGCAAATCGAGCAATAATTTCACCTAATAATAATGTCTCAGTTATATTTTTAGTTTTTAAATCAAATTCCATATATTTATTTTTTATTTATTTACATTTTCGGTTTCTTTTTTAAATATTTCATAAAATTCATAAATTTCTTGATCAACAAAAGGAAAATCACGATTTATCATCATCTCTTTTACCTTATTGATGTTATATTTTAAAATTTTATCAATATCTTCACCATAATTGTATTTTCTACGATGATAGGCATATTCTTTAACATCGATTAAACGAATATTATTATTTGGATATAATTTTAAATCTAAATCATAATCAATATATTTGATATAACCATTATCTTTAATAAACGGGGATGCTAAATTAACATAATAAGTAATCCCACCTTTTTTAAACATTGCGATAATATTCATCCAAATATCTTTAAAAAAGATCATAACAGCTGGTTCTTTGGTATACCAAACGCGAAAATCATGTTCTACAACTTTGGTTTTAGTTGAAGTAACCACAATATAATTATCTTTTTCTTCAACAACATAAACACGATCCCGAATGCGATGCATTCTTCCATCGTGTTTATATCCTTGGACCTCAATCCATTTTCCCTTTAAATTTTCCATAGATATAACCTCCTATTTTAAAAATCAATAAGTAAGTTACATCTTTTTATTTAATTAAATCGATTATTTCTAAAACTTTTTTAATATCTTCTTTCGATTTTAAAACGATATTGGTGTTATAACTATCTTTTGTTGGAACATTAATAAACTCATCAGCATAATCGATTCCAATATAAAGATTAGATTCATTGATCGAAACGATTACATCAATAATTGTTTTATCAATTCTTAAACGTTTAATTGTATTAATCAATTTAGTATTAAAAATCTTTTTAACATCATCACTATTTGAATATAAAGTAAATTTATTATTGCCTTCAACTAATTTTAAATCATCGATATCATCGACTGGGAAAGATAATTCGCCACCTTTAAGTTGAAAAAGTGCTTTAAAGTCTTCACTGACTGAAGTTAATGGAACAATAAACATTCTCCCTAAAAAATGAGGTTGTGGACGATTTTTTCTTAATAAAATACTAGCAGCACAATCAAAAGCTAAAAATTCACGACCATCTTTAAGCAAAGTAGCATTAACAATATTGATTGATTTAAAAGCTTTAATATCTTTAAATTGATGAGAAGCGATATAAGTATCTTTTTTATCTTCGCTAAGTTTATAAGTTAAATCTTTAAAATAAGTTTCATCATAGATTACTTTATTTTGTTCAGTTAAAACATAAGCTAAATATTTATTCCCTTCCACTTCGAGTTTCTTTTTTTGATAACGTGAGAAAAAGAAAGAAGCAACTAAAAGAAGAATTGCAAAAACCATTACTACGATTGTAATCCAGGAATTAGAATTATCTTCATCGCCATTACCCAAAGTTAAAGCGATAACTAAAGCTCCAATTAAAACAAGTAAAATTACTCCAGTAACAATATAGTTACTAATCTTTAATTTTTTTGTAAATTTATTAAATTCATCTTGTTTAACTTTAATTTTTTCAGCTAATTCTTTTTCACTATCCCCTTCAACTAATACTTCTTCTTCAACAACTTCTTCTTCCTCTTCATTAGTTTTGGAAGGATCATAAACTTCTTCAGCAACATCTTTTATTTCACTAGTAACAGTAATTGGATTACCATTTTCATCTAATTTAACTTCGCTAACCTCAGTAACATTTAATGATGGGTCAGCTTGGTTAATTTTTTCATTAACTTTTTTAAATCCCATAAATAATATAATCTCCTAATACACAAGAGTTATTATATCAAATTATTCAATTTATATAATTAATTTTATCGTTTAAAAAAATTAATTATTTACTAGTTAAAAATTAAAAGAAAAACTAACTTATAATGCTATGAAAAATTCTTTTTATGTCTCTTTCGCTTAAATAAGGATAAAGAAGATTAACATCGACATCGACCTTTTTAGCTAGATAATAATCAACGATTTTAGATAAACTCTCTTCATTTAAAAATGGTAAAAAGGAATAAAAGTTTTGATTGATTAAACCTTTTTCTAACATCTCTTCAACGATTTTTAAATGATATTCATCTTCTAAAAATGGATAGAAGACATGTAAGTCTTTATTTTTAGCTAAAGCATCTTCAAAAAGTTCATAAACTAATTGATTATTTAAAAATGGTAAAATTGAACCTATGTTAATCCCTTTATATTCTTCTTCATCACTTTCCTTAATCTTATCAACTAATACTTTTAAGTCCTCATCATCTAAAAATGGTAATATTTTTTTTAAGTTAGAAAATTCCATAAATTCCTCCTTTTTTCCTTAAATATTCTTTTTCATCAACACTTAAATATTGATTTAATCTAGTTAAATCAATATTTTTAATACGTTTTAATAAGATATTTTTTAAAATAATTAAACGTTCTTCTTTATTAAAGCGATATAAATTAGAAATTAAATCAAATTTAAATTCATTAATAATTATTGAAGAAATAATATAGTTACGACTATGTTTTAAAAAATAGGTATCTAAATCATAATTAGTTTCTTGATCAATTAATAAAAGCGATTCTAAATTAACTTTAAAAATTATTGATAAAGAAACTAAATTATCGATTGTTGGTACACTTTTATTTGCTTCCCATAAAGAGATTGCTTGGCGTGATAAAAATAATTTAGCAGCTAAATCTTCTTGGGATAAATTATTTTT
>CASEST010000013.1 GCA_949290725.1 uncultured bacterium | reverse complement strand
CTTTATTAAATAAAAAAGAAAGAATTAATTATCAAATCTTTTCTTGTAAAGAACAAAAAATAGTTAAAGAAGTTAGTTTGAATATAAAGAAAATACTTATTATAGAAGGTTCTTTTTCGTTTAATCCAAAATTCATAAATAATGATATATATGATTTAAAAATATTCTTATATATAAATAACGATGAACAGCTACGACGTCTAAAAATAAGAAATAAGTCTAACTATCAAGAATTTATTGATAAACGGGTTAAAAATGAAGAATTATATTATCATTATTATAACATTAAAGATAATGTGGACTTGTTCATAGATGCTTCGAAAATAGACCTATATTAATTACGTTTTTATTTTTGTTTTAAAAGTTAAAAGTTTATAAATGAATACTATATTTTAGATTATAACTTGCGAATGAAAGATATATTAATCCATTCGTAATTTTTTGTAATTAAAAAATAACTTATTTTTCTTTATTCTATTGTTTTTAAGTTTAAAGCAATTTAAAATCAATAATGTAAGGGCTTACATTAATGAAAAAAATTTATTTAAATTTAAAAAGATTTGATATACCAGTTTCGTTTTACGGTATAAATAAAATCGGAGTAAAAGAAGAATACGGAAGCAAAATCACAAAAGGTATTGAAGAATTAGCTTTGGATTTACCAGTTACGATTTTTTTCCAAGAGTCAAATCTTTTACCTGCTTTAAAAGAAGCTAAAAAAACTCATATCGGCTGCCAAGGAGTTCATTATGATGATGTTAAAGAAGGCGGCGCTTTTGGTGCGTTTACAACCTTTAGAACAGCTAAAAGTATGGAAGCAATCGGGGTTAAAGATTGCTTAATCGGCCATTGCGAAGAAAGAAACCATCTAAATAAATTAAATAGTTTTGGTGGCGGAAAAGGTGATATTAATTTAATTTTAAATGAAGAAATTAAATGCGCAATCAATGCTAATATGGAAGTTTTATATTGCATTGGAGAAAAAATGGAAGAACAAGATCGTAAATATGATGTTTTAAGACATCAATTAGAAACTGGTCTTAAAGACATTGATCTTAGTAAAATTACTATTGCTTATGAACCTGTCTGGGCTATAGGTCCTGGGAAAACACCTCCAGATAGAGAATATATACTAGATATTGTCAAATTCATTAAATCTGTTGTTAATTGTCCAGTTGTTTATGGAGGAGGCTTAAAATTAGAAAATGCTAAGATGCTTGCTTCAATTGAGGAATTGGATGGAGGACTAATTGCTTTAACCAAATTCGGAAAAGACTTTGGTTTCAGTGTTGAAGATTTTAATGAGATAGTTAAAGAATATGAAAAGGGGTTAGAATAATGAAAGTTAAATTAGAATATGGCGATGGCCAAGTTGAAGTAGAAGTTCCTGAAGGTAGTGATGTTTTCGAAACTGGCGTAACTGTTAAAGACCCAGAAGGTATCAAAGATGTTAAAGCTGCAACTTTAGAAGCCTTGCACCATCCTCTTGATATGAAACCAATTAGTGAACTTGTTCATAAAGGCAGCAAAATTACAATTGTTTTCCCTGATAAAGTCAAAGGTGGTTTCCAAGAAGATTCTCATCGTAAAACTTCTATTCCATTAATTATTGAAGAATGCGAAAAATATGGTGTAGAAGAAAAAGATATCTTACTCATCTGCTCTAATGGTTTACATAGAAAGAATAAACCAGAAGAAATTAGAAGAATCTTAGGTGATGAATTATTTGATAGATTTTATCCAAAAGGACAAATTATCAATCATGATAGCGAAGATTGGGATCATTTAGTCGATTGTGGTAATGAACCTAAATATGGCGCTAAAGTTGTTATGAATAAATATGTCTATGATAGTGACGTTTGCTTCTTGATTGGACATGCCCAAGGAAATCCATATGGTGGATATAGCGGCGGCTATAAACATTGTGCAACTGGTATTTCTAACTGGGAATGTATTTCTGCTCACCATTGCCCTGCAGTTATGCATCGTGGCGATTTCGTTCCAGTTTCATCTCATTCGTTAATGAGAAAGAAATTTGATGCAATCGGTGAATGGATGGAACATTCTATGGGCAAAAAATTCTTCTGCTGTGATGCTGTTTTAGATTCCTTCTCTCATCAAATCGCAGTTTATGCTGGTGAAGCCCATCGCGTCCAAGAAGAATCATGGAAAATTGCTGATAAACGTACATATGTTAAATGGGCTAAGAAAAAATATGATGTAATTATCTTTGGATTACCAAATGATTTCCAATATGGTACAAGACAAGGTAGAAATCCAATACTAGTAGAACAAGCTATCTCAGCCCAAGTCATTAGACTTAAGAGAGTAATGTCAGAAAATCCAGTTATTATTGCTTTGGCTCAATGTGATGGAGACTTTGGTGATGACGAATTCCCTGCTATGAAAGAAGTTTATGATTATTTCCAAAATCATGAAAATACACTTCCAGAAGTAGAACATTATTATGAAAAGATGGATGTTACAAAATATATTGAATTATACCGTAATCATTACGCATTGCATCCATATCATGCTTTCTCAATGATATCTTGTGCTCATATTGCTGAAAGAGATTGTAAGGCAGTTTATATAGTTGGAGCTAAAGATCCTGGAACTGCTAGAGGAATGGGTATGAAGACAAGAACAACAGTTATGGAAGCTTATAATGATGCTAAAAAATTCGTCGGCGACCACCCAAATGTCTTAGTATTACCTATGACATTCAAAAGACCTTCAGTACATTTATGTATGGAAGATGAAGGAGAATAATATGGATAAATCATTCTTATATTTAAAAGGTGAAGAATTAACTAAAGGCAAAGTCCCAATTGATATTTATAAGGATAAGGAATCAACCTTTAAAGCTATGGCTGATTTAATGGTTGATACAATCTTAGAAAATAAAAAAGCGGGGAAAAGAACATTATTTATTTGCCCTTTAGGTCCAATTGGGCAATATAAATATTTTGCTGAAAGAGTTAATAAAGAAAGAGTTGATCTCCATGATGTTACTTTCATTAATATGGATGAATATATGGAAGATGAACATAAATTGGTTGATACAACTCATCAATTGTCGTTTAAAAAATCAATGTATGAACTTTGTTATAACAAGATTGATCAAGAGTTATTGATGAATGAAGAGCAAAGAATCTTCCCTACTCTAGATAATGCTGACTTAATCGATAAGGTTATCGAAGATCATGGCGGAGTCGACATTTGCTTCGGTGGTATCGGCATCACTGGACATATGGCTTTCAATGAACCACCATTTGCAGATGAACACTTCAGTGAAGAAGAATTTAGAAACACTCGTACGAGAGTTGTCCGTATTAGCGAAGAAACTCGAGTAGTCAATTCGATGGATGAATATGATGGAGCATATTATCTAATGCCAAAATATGCATTAACTATTGGGTTAAAAGAGATTCTAAATTCTAAAAAAATTAGACTATATTGTTTCAGGAATTGGCATAGAAGTGTTGTTAGAAGAGCAAGTTTTGGACCTATGTCTATAGATTTCCCTGCATCGCTTTTACAAAATCATCCTGATGCAAGAATAGGAATTAGCGAAGAACTTGCTAAATAAGGAGAGCCGTTATGAGCAAAAATGTAAACAAAGAAAATAAGACAAAAGGAAGTCTTAAAGAAAAACTTACTCCAGGCTTTGTTAAAGAAAGAAGAGTTAAAAGAGAAGCTGCAATTGCTGCGGTTGATTTAAATCTTTTGTCTAAGCCTGTAAATGATGTCGAAACTAGTGGCCCTAAAAAGATGAAAGATTTCTCTTTATGGGCAGGATGGAAAACCGCTTTAGTAGGTATAGTTGGTATCATTTGCGTTATCGGAATTTGGTGGATTTATGCAGCTGTTACAACTTCGATGGGTGGAACAAGCTGGTTATCTTCTCCAGACATTGTTTTTGAAAGATTCATTGAAATGTGTGCCAATGGCCGTTTATGGGAACATTTGTGGTATTCAGTCCAACGTGTCTTAGTTGGATTCTTAATTGCTTGCTGCACTTCGATTCCAATCGCATTCGTTATGGCTTGGTATAAACCAGTAAGAGCATTCCTTGATCCATTTGTTCAATTCTTAAGATGTATCCCACCTATTGCTTATGTTCCAATCGTTGTTGCAGCTATGGGTCCAAACGAAAGTCCTAAGTACTTCATTATTTGGTTAGCTGTCTTCTTAACAATGACTGTTACAATTTATCAAGGTGTTAGAAACGTTGATTTAACCTTAGTTAAAGCTGCTTATACATTTGGTGCTAAGGATAGAAACTTATTTACAGGTGTTATCGTTCCTAGTGCATTCCCATTTATTTTAACAGCTATGAGACTTGGTGTTGGCGCGGCATTAACAACCTTAGTCGCTGCAGAAATGACAGGGTCTAGATATGGTTTAGGTTTCTTTATTAATAACCAAGGTAACTTACTTAGAATGGATTATGCTGTTATGGGTATCATTGTTTTAGGTATCTTTGGTATTATTATGGATAAGATTTTACTTGTTATCGAAAAACGTTTAACAAGATGGAAATAATTAGGAGAATAACACATGGAAAAGAATAATGATGTAGTCATTAAGATTGATAATGTTAAAAAAATATATCCAGTCGAAAATGGTGATGATGTTATCGCTCTTAATGGTGTTAATTTAGAGATTAAAAGAAACGAATTTATTTGTGTTGTTGGCCCTTCTGGTTGTGGTAAAACTACTTTATTGAATATTATTGCTGGCTTAGAGCAACCAACTAGTGGTCAAGCTACAATTCATGGTCGTCCAATTTTAGGACCTGGCACAGATAGAGGTGTTATTTTCCAACAATATGCTTTATTCCCTTGGTCAACTGTTAAAAAGAATGTCATGTATGGAACTAAGTTTATTAAACATGAAGTTCCTGTACTTAAAAAGAACAAGGAAACAGGCAAAATGGAACCTGTTTATAAAGTTGGTCCAGATGGTAAAAAAGTCCCTCTTACAAAAAGAGTAAAATATTCCAGAATTGAAAGAGAAGCTATTGCTAAAAAATATATTGACATGGTTCAACTTAATGGATTCGAAAATAAATATCCAAAAGAATTATCTGGTGGTATGAAACAAAGAGTTGCTATCGCAAGAGGATATGCTTTAAATTCTGAAGTCTTATTATTAGATGAGCCATTCGGTGCATTAGATGCTCAAACAAGATCACAATTACAAGAAGATCTTTTAAGGACATGGGAAAAAGAAAAGAAAACTTGTTTCTTTATTACCCACGATGTTGATGAATGTGTTCTTCTTGCTTCAAGAGTAATTATCATGAGTGCAAGACCTGGACAAGTTAAAGAAATTATTGATATTGATTTACCTTATCCAAGAACACAAGCAACAAAACTTGAGGCAAAATTCCAAGAGTATCGTAATCATATCTGGGATGTTGTTTATAGAATGTACGTTGATAGTACAAAACATTTATTTTAGCTATAAAACAAATTTATTTGTTTGATAATATTTAAGGAGATAAAAATGAAAAAATTTAAATTACTTTCTTTAGCCGCCGTAGCTTTATTAGGCTTAGGCGCATTCGCAAGTTGTACACCAACTGAAGATCCAGACACACCTGTGAATCCAGATGATCCAGACGATCCAGATACACCAGATAATCCAGATACACCAGAACCTGAATTAGAAACAGTTAGAGTTGGTTTACATACTAACTTAGGTGCTGGGGCTGGATACAGTGCTTACAATCAAGGCTTTATGGAAGAAGAAGGCATTAATATGGAAGTCATTACAGGTGGAGGTCCTGCATTAGCTACATCAGTCGTTGAAGGAAACTTAGATGTTTCATTCATGGGTGGTGGAGTTGCTTATCACTATTTTGCCGAAGATCCAAAAGTTAAAATTGTCGCTTTAGATAATTTAACTGATGATGATAGATTATTAGCTAATCCTACTGGACCTGGTGCAAATTTAACACTTGATTCTTCTTTAGAAGAAATTGGAAATGCTTTAAAAGGTGCTACTTTAGCATTGGACCAAACAAAAACCCCAGCTCAATTCTTCTCCACACTTCTTGATGCTATTAATGCAATTATGCCTGATGGTGAAGATGTTTGGTATACAAGTGACACTGGTGAAAAACTTCCACTTGGATTACCAAGTTATAGTGCAGATTGTGAAATTATTGTTTCTCAAGCAGACAACGCTAACTTAGCAACAAGTGCAAGTTCTTACGATTTCGTTATTTGTTTCGCACCATCTACTACACTCATTACTTCTACTGGTCAAATGAAAGAAGTCTGTAAGACTTCCACTCATTTCTCAGATTCCTATGCTCCTTCAACTTGGGCTGTTAACGTTGATTGGTTAGAAACCCATGAAGAAACATTTAAAAAATTCATGAGAGGATTAGTTAAAGGTATGAATTTCAGACGTGATCATACTGATGAATGTACTGTTGATATCGAAGATGTTACTAGCGGTTCAGTTCCAGCTGATTCCCTTGCTACTGATATTGCAATTTGGCTTGGTGATGAAGAACAAATTGAACTTTATGAAAATGGAAAATTAATTGAATATACAAATAACATTTTAGAAGGTCAAAGAACTGGTAATAATGCTGATTTAATTTCACCAGATGCTACAGCTGAAAATTCATCTGATTTCTCATATATTTATGAAGCAGCTAAAGAAATTTTAGGTGAATAATTATTTAATTAATTAAAATTAGCTATTAAGGAAGACCAAATTGGTCTTCCTTTTTATATAGGATAATAATTAAAAGCTTAAAATATTCAGATTACTAGGAATTAAAAAAATGATCAATATATTTATATATAAATAAATCCTTAAAGCAGTATTTTGTTAAATAGTAATATTTATTTTTTATATAAATTTAAATAAAATAATCGCAATTGTTTCAATCAAATTAAATATAATTTTAATTTAAGATTTCTATTTAATCTCTAAATATTTATATAAAAAATAGGGTGAATTGATATTACTCACTCTATTTTTTTGGAGAATTTTAATAAATGATAAAATTAATTAAACACTTAATGTAGATAAATCTAAAGCATTAGTAATAATTAAATAAACATTAATTAATATAATCAAAACTGTTGTTGCCATGAAGACAATTTGAACGCCTTTATTACTCATTTTTTTATTACACCAAGTTCCGAATAATGAGCCAATTATTGAAATAGGAACGAGGATTAATAAGAATATCCACCACGATTGGTCTAAAACAGGATTGCCATTGATTCCTACTTGAGGTAATTGTTCAATTGTAAATAAAGTGACAAATGTGCCATCAAAGGCAGCCATACCAACTTTTGCCAATTGAGAGAAAATAATTGTAATAAGCGAGTTAATTGCTGCTTGTTTCATATCCATTCCAAAGAAAAGAAGTAATACAGCAACATTGATTGGTCCGCCACCGATTCCTAAGAATGTTGAACAGATACCTAAGAAAATACCGATGATTATTGTTAAGAAGAAGTTTTTAATATGAAGTTGTTTTCCTTTAGGTAAGAATAACTGCATATAAATTAAAACAAAAATCATTAAAATAATTAATGCAGAAGATTGAACAATAATTAATACATTTCCATTGGAGGCGTTTTTAACAAACTGGAATAAAAATTGACCAATTAATCCACCAATAACTGCTCCAATTCCTAAATATACAGCAGTTTTCCAGTTTTCAATCTTGCTTTTAGAAGCAATATGACGAATGATGGATGTAGAAGTGCCAAAAAGCACGCACATCGTCGAAATCATATTAGTGATTTCACTTGTTTCAAATTGACCAAATGAGTCAAGAACTGGTCGGATTATAACCCCGCCACCAATTCCAGCGATAGCTCCTACAATTGAGGCGATAACTACCACGATAGGGAAAATAAAATAATAAATCATAACATTCTAATAATACACTTAAAATAGAGCAAATGAAAGTCAATTATTATTCATAAATGAATAATAATATTTAAAAACAATTACGATTTTTTCTATTTTTTTTATAAATTTTTTAATAAACGTAACAATTGAAACAAGAATTTATTTTAAATAAAATAATTCTTTTATAAAAATTGATATTTTTAGTTTCGTTTTAATTTACAAAACGAAAAATTTATTAGAAAATATTAACAGAAGGTTAAAATATGAAAATAAATAAAAGACAATCAAAAATCGTTGAATATGTTGATTCAAGAAGAAGCGTCAGCGTTAAAGAATTATCTCAATCTTTAAATGTTAGCGAAGTAACAATTAGAAAAGATTTAGATTTGTTGAGCGATTATGGGATTTTAATTCGTAAACATGGAATTGCTTTAAAAAAGAATACCGCTGATATTACTAATCGTTTATCAATTAATTATGATAAAAAATGTAAAATCGCAAAAAAAGCTGCTACTTTAGTTGATGTTAATGAAACTATATTAGTAGGAAGCGGTTCTACATGTGCATTACTTGCAGAAGAAATTGTTAAAAATAAACCTGGTGTTACAATAATAACTCATTCTATTTATATCGCAGAACATGCCTCCAAGTTAGGAAATAATAAAATTATTTTATTAGGTGGGGAATATCAAAATGACGCACAGGTGTTAGTTGGACCTTTAGTTAGAAGTAGTGTCAAACAATTTTTTGTCGATAAAATATTTTTAGGAACAGATGGTTTTATTAAAAATGTAGGCTTTATGGGCAGTGATTTTTCAAGAACTGAAGCTATTAAAAATATGGCCGAATCTGCTAGAAGAATTATTATTTTAACTGATTCTTCAAAGTTTAATAAAAGAGGTCTACTAGTACAATTTTCACAAAATCAAGTAAATGAAATTATTACTGATAGTGAGATAAGCAGAGAATACCGTGATTTTTTTGAAAGTTATGGTATGAAATTAGAAATCGTTGATTAGTTTTTATATATAAAAGTAAATGAATAGGAAAATATTTTTTCTTTATCTACTTCGTTGATATATTTTCTCTTTTTGATGTCTTTTGGTTCATCAATATAATTTGAAATACCCCGCCATGGTTCAACGCAAACGAAATTACCTTTTATTGGGTTTGACCAAACTGCGAATAAAGGAGCATTAAATTCGTATTTTACTAAATGATTAAAGCCATTATCAAGAATTAATTCGTTTCTATCATTTTTAAAAACTAGTGTATCGTATTTTTTAAAAATTTCTTTATCCAATGGGATTTCATTTTTATATTCAAATTGAATTGGCGATAAATCGATTAAACCATTTTTTAAAGGTAATAAATATAAATTTTGATCATAATTTATCATTCCTTTTTCATTAGCTTTAATCCCAGTATGTGAACCATAAGAAAAATATATTGGAGAAGTTGATTTGTTGATTATTTTTGTTTCCACGTGTAAAGTTTTATCTACTAAATAATAGCTTAATAATAACTGGAAATCTACTGGGTAGATAATTTTACTTGTTTCATCACTTTCAAAAGAGAAAATAATTTTATTTTTAACTTTATAAAGTACATTTAATTCAGTTGATCTTATGAAACCGTGCCTCAATGGAAAGGAGTAATCCTTATTATCCAATGAATATTCGCCTTTACCGATTAATGGAAAGATTACAACATCTTGAAATGGCCAACTGCCCTCTTCTACTTGATATAATAATTCTTCATTTTGGTGTTTTTTATCGATGATTGAAGTCAATAATCCACCAGTTTCATTTATTGTCACTCTTAAGTTCTCATTTTCAATAACTTGCATAAATTAACCTCATATAAATTCGCCTAAAGATAAGTAATATTACGAATTTTATGATATAATTTTATCATTAATAAAGGAGTTTTTCATTCACATGAGAGATACGTTTAATAATGTAAAAGTTTTAACTGAAAACGGTTATAAATATATGGACGTTTTAGTTAAAGATGGTAAGTTTTATTCACTAAATGAAACGAACCAAAATGACTCTGAGCTGATTATGATACCTGGATTTTTCGATCAGCACACACATGGTGGCGATGGATATGATTTTTCTACTTGTAAAAATATAGAGGAAGTAGAAAAGATTTTAAGATTTTATGAAAAACATGGTGTTACAACTGTTTTTCCTACTTTATTAACAGAAAGGGATAGCGTTTTATTTACCCAATTAGAATTACTATATAAAGCCTCTTTAACTAATCCAATTATTAAGGGTATTCATATTGAAGGTCCGTTTATTTCTTTAGAATTTAAAGGCGCACAATTAGAGGAAGCTATTCAAAAGCCAACTATTGAGAAATGTAAAGAATATATTGAAAAATCTCATGGTTTATTTAAGTTAATGACTATTGCTCCTGAAAGAGAAAATTCAAGTGAAGTAATTAAATTTTTAACTTCAAATGGAATTCAAGTTACAATGGGGCATAGTAGCGCAACTTTTGATGAAGCGAGCCAAGGCTATTTTAGTGGAGCTAAATGTATCACTCATGTAATGAACGCAATGAAAGGCATCCACCAACATTTTCCTTCCATTTGTACTGCAGCTTGGTATTATGATGATTTATATAATGAAGTAATTTTGGATGGAATCCACGTTGTTCCTGAAATGGTTGAATTTATTCGTAAAACAAAAGGAAATGATCATATTATTGGAATTACAGATTCCTTAATGGCTGCGGGATTACCAGATGGAAATTATTTTATCGGCGAAACACCAATAACAGTAAAAGACCATGATTGTAAAATAACAGCCACTGGGGTTAGAGCCGGTTCAACCTTAACAATGGATAATGCTTTTAAAAATGTCAAAAAATTTAGCAATTTATCTGATTTAGAGGCTTCAAAGATTTGTTCTTTAAATGCTGCTATATATCATCATTTAGATGATAAAGTTGGTTCGATAAAAGAAGGAAAAAACGCTGATTTTATCTTAATGGATAAATCGTATAATATTAAAGAAGTTTATATTAATGGGGAGTTAGTTTATAAAGTATGAAAAATGTGATTATTGCTCATGGCGGAGCGCCAACCGCTGTCATTAACGCTTCATTATATGGGGCATTGAAAGAATTAAAAGATGAAGGTTTTGATGGAAAAGTCTATGCACCTCGATTTGGTAGTGGCGGACTTTATAATGAAGATTTTATTGATTTAACTAATTTAACAAATGAAGAATTAGAAATATTAAAAAACACTCCTGGAAGTGCAATTGGTTCATCTCGTTTTCCACTATATGAAAAAGAATATAATAAAATTGTCGATATATTAGTTAAATATAATATTGGCTATGTTTTATTTACTGGTGGAAATGGAACGATGGATACGATTGGTAATATTTATAAATATGCCAAGAATAGAGGAGTAGAAGTTACTTGCGTCGGTATCCCTAAAACTATCGATAATGATATTGGAGTAACTGATCATGCTCCTGGCTTTGCAAGTTGTGCTAATTATATTATTCAAACTGTAAATGATTGCGCTCAAGATGTTAAAGGATTACCAATTCATGTTTCAGTTATTGAAGTTATGGGAAGAAATGCTGGATGGTTAGCCGCTTCAAGCGCTTTAGCTAGAAAAAAGAAAGGCGACGCTCCTCATTTAATTTATTTTCCTGAAATACCTTTTGATGAAGATAAGTTCATCGAAGATGTTAAAAAAGTTTGGGATAAACATCATGGCGTGGTTGTTGTTTGTTCTGAAGGATTAAAAGATAAAAATGGAAATCCAATTGTTAAACCAATTTTTAAAACTGAAAGAGCAACTTATTTTGGTGATGTCTCAACTCATTTAGCAACCTTAGTTATTGAAAGATTAGGGATTAAAGCTCGAAGCGAAAAACCTGGTTTGATTTGTCGTTGTTCATCAGCTTTAGTTTCAAAAGTTGACCAAGAGGAAGCGATATTAATGGGTAGAGAATCAATTAAAGCTGCTTTAAAAAATATTAATGGTGTTATGGCTGGAATTAAAAGAATTTCTACTAAACCATATAAAATTGAACCAATCCTTATTCCAATTGAACAAGTAATGATGACTGAAGCAACATTCCCATTAAATTATATAAAGAATGGTAATGATGTTACCGATGAGTTTGTTGAATGGTTAAAACCATTAGTTAATGAAACTCATCAAACAATATCATTTTTAGATAAAGATGAGTAATTAAAAGGAACTGCTTAAGCAGTTCCTTTTTTCTTGTCTGAGCGAAGCGAGATAAAACCCTCGGATTGTCCGAGGGTTCGGGATGACTTATAGTTTTGCAAAGAAAAACTCCTTACAAT
>CASEST010000012.1 GCA_949290725.1 uncultured bacterium | reverse complement strand
TTTAAACCCATCTAACTCCTCAATAAATATTGAAATTATAATTCTTCTTAAATAAGCTAAAATTGAATCTTCTATCCAATAAGAATATTTGATTCCCTCTTTCTCTTCTTTTAAAAAACGAATATATAATTTTAATCCATCAAGTGGATTATGCCATAAATCAATAAAAACATAATCAAAATCACCACTTTTAATCTTTTTATTAAAATATAGCGCATCATCATGAATAATTTTAATCTTATCTTTTTTATCGAATTGAGGAAAAATATATTCAGTAAACAAATCGATTATTCTACGATCATTTTCAACAATCGTTATAGATTTAACCTCATTTTTTAAAGAAATCATATAGGTATAATATCCTAAACCTAAGCCATAAACTAAAACATTGCCAGAAGCATTATTGATGCTTTCTTCCATCGTATTGATTTCATGAGGAATAACGCTCATCCAAGTTTCATCATTTTTATCTAAAGCAATAAATGAAAATTCTTTATCGAAGCAACCTAGATGATTGATTTCTAAAAAGTTATTTTTAAAAGTTATCTCATCATAAATAAATCCTTCATAAGGAAGATATTTACGATAATATAGATGATATGTTTTTCCATCAATTTCTTTAATTTTTATATTCTTATAATATGGATTATTTAAATATTTTTCTCGGTCCAAAAGAATAAAATTATCTAATTCATAATCTTCAATTTTCTTTTCGCTTCTTTGATCAATTTCTAAATTTAATGAAGCAAGAAAATAATTTCTTGCTTCAGTTATATCTTTTATTCCTTCATCTTCGTAATATTCTAAAGAGGAAAAATAATCATTATATAAAGAAGAGACAAAAATATTATCATCGCGAATCTCAATAAGTTTGTCTAATTTCTTCAATTCATTTTGGTTAAGATTTAACATATTTACTCTCCTTTATAGATTTATAAAATTATTGATTTCTTTAAAAATATTCTCATCTAATTCAGTTAATATACCATAATCTAAATTATCTTCTTTAATTTTTCCACCTAAAAAATCTCTCAGCGCATTATTTGCTTTAATTGTTAACTGTGGAGAATGATATTTTTCTTTCTCTATTATTATTTTAATATTTTTATTTTTAATTTTCTTATAAATTAAAAAGGATTGATTAGGCGTAACAATATTATCTAGCTCCCCGTGAATTAGTAAACAAGGAATATTAATTTTTCTTAATGTCTTTTTTGATGTATAAAGTGAATACTTTTTAAACATTATTAAATTTATAAAAAATATGAACGGGCGTAATATCTTCAAGAAAATATTGTTTCCACGTGTAAAGAAATTACTACTAGAAAATCCCGCAATAGCTACTATTTTTCTACTATTTACAAAAAATCTAGCCGAATTTATCGCTGCATAAGCTCCCCATGAATGACCCATTAATACCAATGGATATTTTTTATAATCATTAAAATTATTTTTAAAATATAAAGAGAAAGCTTTAGCAACAACTAAACTTTCTGGTATGCCCTTCATTTTACCACTACTATCAAAACAACCTAGATTATCATAGCTAATAACCAAATTATCATCCAAAGTCAAGCGGTGTATTTCATGCATATAATTTTGATGTCCTCCACCATATCCATGGAAAAAAATAATTAAATTTTTAAAAGCTAGACTATTCTTATTTTTATAAATATATCCTTTTATAACATCTTTTCCTAATGTAAAAGAAAAAGATTCTGCGCTTAAATCTGGAAAATCTAAATGAGAAAAAATTTTTATTTTTGGATTTCGATTAAGATGAAAATTGAAAACCTTTAATTGCAAAATAAAAGCTATAATTAACAAAATAACAAAAACAATAATTAAAAATAGTAAAATAATTAAAATGTAAAACATATACTATCTAAAAATTTCATTAATTTGATAAAATAATAACATGAAATTTATATATGTTAACCAACAATTACAATTGTTAAATGATGAAGATGTAATCGGAACATTAGATTTTTTAATCAAAGATGAGATTTTAGCGATCATTAAAGTTCAAGTTGATCCGTCTTATCGTGGACAAGGATTAGCCCAAAAATTAATGGAAGAAATTATTTCTTTTGCTAAGAAAAACAATTATGAAATCGAACCAATTTGTTCTTACGCTGTAAAATATTTAGAAAAAAATAATTAATTTTTAATTAAGTCTAGCATTTTTTTAGCATCTTCCTTAGCTTTTACTTTATCATTAGCATATTTAATTATGCCATTTTCATCGATTAAATATGTGGTTCTTACAATTCCCATATATTTTTTTCCATACATTGATTTCTCTTTGTAAACATCATACGCATTTAAAACATCTAATGTTTCATCGCTTAAAAGAATAAAAGGCAAATCATATTTACATTTAAAATTATAATGAGAATTAACACTGTCTTTAGAAATTCCGATAATTATAGCGTTTTCTTTTAAAAATTCCTCAAATAACCCCTTATAGCCTAAAGCTTCTAAAGTACAACCACTAGTATTATCTTTAGGATAAAAATATAAGATTACTTTTTTGCCTAAAAAAGATGATAAGTTTACTTCGTTATTCTCGCTATCCTTTAAAGTAAAACTTGGTGCTTTAATATTTAAATCTAACATAATACATTTCCTTTCGTTTAAATTTGATTAAATAATAACCGATTTTTAATAAAAAATAACCAAAAATGCTTATTAAAAAAGAAATTGCAACTTTTATTCATTTCTTATATGATATTTAATATTGAGGTAAATAAAGTGGACCCGCGATCGTGTTTAAATTTAACTGATACTATAACTAATACAAATACAACCGTCTTAGGAATGCCTGATTGGGTTGTATGGATAATCATAGCAATTCTTTTATTACTTAGTGGATTATATTCTGCTAGTGAGAATGCATATACAAACTGCAATAAATATCATTTTAAGACTTTAGCTAATAAAGGTTCTTTTACTGCGAAGCTAATCGTTCGTTTAATAGAAAAATTTGATAATACTTTAATTACTGTTTTAGTAGGAAATAATATAATTCAAACATTTATGTCCTTCCTTTCAGCAATGTTATTTTATAACTTAAGCCAAATGCTAGGCTGGAGCGATGGTTTAGAGGCGATATTATCAACCGTTATCATGGCGGCTTTAGTTTATATTGTCTCAGATACTTGCCCAAAAATTTTATCAAAGGCAATACCAAACCGAATGGCCTATTTTTTAGTTTATCCAGTTACAATTACTAACATAATCCTTTCACCTATTATTTATATCTTTAAAGGAATCTTATGGTTGGTTCATAAGATTTTCAAAATTAAAGAGGATTCTCTTTTAACAAAAGAAGATTTAATTCATAGCGCTTCAATTGCAATCAATGATGATGGATCCGATGAAGAAGATAAAAGCGATGAAAAATTATTTGAAAATAACGAAGAAAAACTTCTTTATAACGCCTTTACCTTTGATACTTTAAAAGTAAAAGATGTTTATACTCCTTTAGATAAGGTAGTTTCAATTAATATCGAAAATCTAACCGTTAAAAAGTTAAATGAACAACTAATTAAAATACCTTATTCAAGAATTCCGATTTATGAAGGGGAAAAAGATAATATTATTGGAGTTTTAGTATTAAAAACATATTTTGAAGAATATGTTAAAGATCCACATTTAGAAATTAGATCAATTTTAGAAAAAGAAATTAAGGTTGATGTTTTAGATAACATCGACGACGTTTTTAGAGAGCTTAACAAGGAAAAAGTCCATCTCGGAATCGTTTACGAAAATCAAAAACTTGTTGGAATTATATCGATGGAAGATATTTTAGAGCAATTAGTTGAAGATATTGATGAAAAGCCACTAAATACAATGCAATTAGGAGAACGCCATGAATAATCGAGAAATATTAGTTATAGTTTATAGCGTTGTTTTAGTTCTTCTTTTGTTATTATCTTTCTTTTTTTCATCAAGCGATATGGCTTATGGCAGTATCGATACTTCTCGTTTCGAAAGAGAGCCAAAAAATCTAAAAAAATCTTATCTTTACGCCTATAAATTGTCTAAAAACTATGATAAAACAATTTCGACTATTTTATTATTAAACGATACTGTTAACGCCGGTTTAGATTCCGTGTCAACTCTTTTAGGAGTAAATTTAGCCTATATAGTTTTAGGAAGTAGTTTCGTTGGAATCGAGGCTACCGCTGAAAATTGGGGTTTTATCGCTTCTATAATTTGTTTAATCACTAAAATTACTTTTGGAGAAATTATCGCAAAATCGGTTGGCAAAATTTATAATTTAAAACTATCTGTCCTTTATGCGCCTATTTTAAGAATTTTAGATTTTGTTCTCATTCCAATCACTTTCTTAGTTTCATCATTTGGTAAATTGATTACATATCCAATTACCCGTGGATTAAATGATGTAAAAATTATCGAGGATGACCTTCATGAAATGGTAGATGATATTGAGGCTCAAGGTAGTGTTGATGAGGAACAGGCTGATTTATTACATGATGCAATCACTTATACTACTACTGAAGCTTATGAAATTATGACTCCTAGAGTTGATATATATGCCCTTGATGTGGAAGATGATATCAACCAAGCAATGAAAGATCCAAAAATGTATCGCTATACTAGAATTCCAATCTATGAAGGGACAATCGATAATATTATTGGATATGTTAATACAAAATCATTAATGCTTCTAAAGTTTGAAAAAAAACCTATCGACATTCGCTCAATCTTAATTCAACCACTTCGTTTCCCACGTTCAATTGAAATTAATGAAATTTTAAAAGTTTTCAAAAAAGAAAAACAACACTTCGCTTTAATTTTAGATGAATATGGCGGAGTTGAAGGTTTACTTACAATGGAAGATATTTTAGAAGAAATAGTTGGTGATATTTGGGATGAAAAAGATGATCCTTCAGCTTCTTATTCCATTAGAAAAGATGGTAGTTATATTGTTGATGGTGGTTTAAACTTAGAAGATTTTTGTGAATTATTTGATATTAATTATGATGAATTAGATACTGAATATGTTACTATTGGTGGGTTCTGTATCGAATTATTAGATGATAAATTCGCTAAAATTGACGATGTTATATTTTATAAAAATTT
>CASEST010000011.1 GCA_949290725.1 uncultured bacterium | reverse complement strand
GTAGTTCGACTCTGCGAGGGGGCACCATTATTAATATATAACACGATTAATATCGTGTTTTTTTATTTTATTTAAGTTATAAAATCTAGAAGAATTATTTATTTTTATTAAATCAGCTATAATATTTTTATATTATTTATGATTTCACCTAAAATTGTTAGCAATAATTTTAAAAATAAGAAAAGACTTTAATCTTAGTCTAGAAGAGTTAGGGAAGGTCTTATTTTTATCTCGACAAATGATTTCAGCCTTAAAAAACGAAATTGCTTTACCAAGTTTAGATACATTAGATAAACTTAAAAAACATTTCATATCGATATAAATTCTTTTTTTAGTCTGAAAATGATTTTTATAGCGATAAAATAGATTCATCAAAAAAGATAAATTTAAAATAAAAAGTTTAAGGAAAAAAGATAATTTCCTAATTGCTTCCTCATTTTCTTTTGTTATTTCAATTTCATTATTAATTTTTGCTATTTCAACTCCAATATATCATAACTATGCTTTATCTTGGAAATGGTGGTTTTTAGATTTTTCCAATCCTTCAACCTTAACCTTTATTATATTTTTTATATTATTTGTTGCTTTAATATTTATATTATTAATTCTTAGCTTAATCATTTATCTATATGAAAAAAGAAAAACTTAAAATAATATATTTATCTTTTTTAACTTTTTTTATTGCTGGATGTGGAATAAACAATACATCATATATTTTTAGTATTGATGATTTAATTGCTAAATATAAATTAAATGAAGACTATAGAATCGAAATTAATAATGATTCATATATTGAAATTTATGATCTTAGTTTCTTAAATGAAAAAACAAATAAAGTTAAAATTCATTTTGCTAGTTACTTTCAAATAATAGATTCTAAGAGCAATCTTAGTGGCAAACTTTATGCTAATAATGATTCTAGTGCAAAAAGTATGGATTTGCTTTTAGAAAAAACTATAAACAACTTAAAAAATCTTTATACTGATAATTTAACTTTCGTTTATAAAGACATTCCTCAAACTTGGAATTTAATAAATATAAATAATATTTCTGGTATTTTAGAAGATGATGAACAAATCTATGGGGCATACCAAATAAAACTTTCAAGATATGAATACGTTTCGACTGATTATTCTGAATATCTTATTTTTGTTGAAGCATTAACCTCACCTTATTATGATGAAAATTGCAGAATTAATCATTTAGAGATGGCATATACTTTAAGCGATGATAAAACTTTAGTTAACTTCGCTTCAAGTCGAAGAGATTTATCATCGAACTTAATAAAATTAGAAGGCAATAATTATTCTGGCGATAAAAATTCACATTAGTATTCTTATTATAATGTTAATAAAAATACTCCATTAATTTCTAAAACTTTCGATTTAGATAAAAACTTAAATCCAACCGTAAGTTATGAGTTTTTCGATTCAAATAACGAATCTTCAATTGAGGCAAATTACTCTCGAACAAGCAATATTCAAGTTTCTTTTCTTCAATATATCGATTTAGAAGCTTTAAATAATGAATCTAATCTTTTTCTTAGATTTAATATGTTAAAGCATAATTCAATTACCGATTTTAAAACTTCAGCGTTTAATTTTGAACTATCTATTTAAATTGAAAATAATATTAGCATCCTTCCAATACCCTTTGCGTTATTCTTTTTAAAAGAAATGATAAAATAAAATTAGAAAATTTAAATTTATAGGAGGATTTATATGTTTAAAAAATTATTTTTACCATTACTTATTTTAACCTCATTATCTTCATGTGGATTATCTTCTTATAACGATTTATTTAAAATAACTACTCCAGATTATATTGCTTATTCACCTAGCACTTCTTCTTTTATATATGATTATGTAGTTGAATATGATAAATTTAGTGCTCAACTAGATTTTATATCTTCTTTATCTTTTAAAGAAATTAGTGAAAATGATTATAATAATAGCAAAATAGATTACTATATCTCTTTTATTTATATTAAAGAAAAGATTCAAGCCTTTTCTTTAAGTGCAGATAATTATATTTTTTATAAAGAAGATGAAACTTTTTATTCATCAACTTTAAATAACTTTACTAGTATAGAAATTATTGATTTTTTAATTGATAATGGAGAAAAAATCGATATTATAAACTCGCTTTAATAATTTAACCTAATGTTCCTTCTAAAATCATCATTAATAAAAAACCTATAACGAAAGAAAATAGACCAAAATGGTTTTTATTTTCTTCCATCGAAGAAGGAATTAAATCTTCAACAATAACATAAACCATACATCCAGCTGCTAAAGATAAAGTCCAAGGCATTAATGGAGTAATATAATAAGCTAAAAATAAACCGATAATTCCTGCAATTGGTTCAACTATTCCACTCATTACCCCAAAAAGGAAGGCTTTATTTCTTGAATTAAAGTTTTCTTTTAAAGGTAAAACAGTTACTGCTCCTTCAGGAATATTTTGAATCGCAATTCCTAAAGAAATCATTAAAGCAGGAGCTAAAATGGTAAATAAATCGCCACCATTATTATTAAAAGAAGCTAAAGCAGTTCCTAAAGCAACTCCAACTGATAAACCTTCAGGAATATTATGGATAGTAACTGCTAAAAACATCTTATTAGCGCGAGATATTTTATTAGTTTTAATTCCTTCTTCACTATTTGAAGATAAATGAAAATGAGGAATTAATTTATCGATTAAATATATTAATAAAATACCTAAAATAAAACCTAAAGTAGTCACTAAATAAGAGGGTAGATAATCAACATTTGTTTCTAAAGAAGGTAAGATTAAACCAAATACTGAAGCTGAAAACATTACTCCAGCAGCAAAACCATTAAATATTTGATTTAATTTAGGATTTGTCTTTTTAAAAAATAAAACGAAAGAGCTTCCTAAACCAGTCGCAATAAAAGGTAAGATTAATAAAATAATAGAATAGATATATTGATTCACTTTTTTCTCCTTTTTTAAAATAAATATTATATTTTCAAATAATTCGTTAAATATTTTAATCAGATTTCTATATTTTAAAAAGTAATAAGCATATTTTTTTAAATAATAAAAACTAGAGGATTAATCCTCTAGTTTTACTTAATAATCAAAAATAAATATTATATTAATTATTCAGCTAAAAAAGTAATTTGATTAGCAGTAATTGTTGTTACTAAATCAACAATTGAAATTACAAAACCAACAATTAAGAATGGAATAAAACATAAAATACCGATAACTAAAGTAAGATTAGATTTTTTTCCTCCTTCAACATATTTAAAAACACGATATAGACCTGATACAAACCAACCCCAAATTGGTATAAGTAAAAGTATACGAATTACTTGATCTTGTTTATCAAACCATGAAACCATAATCAACTATAATCCTCCTAAATTTCAACAGCCTCTAAATCATAAATTGAGGCTTGAGTAATCTTTATACATATAATATCACCTAAAACGTGATTTTGTAAACTTTTTAAATAAATATTCCCATCTATTCCATCTGGTGAATTATAACCACATCTAACTAGATATTCATTATTTCTTAATTTAGCAGTTATGATTGCTTTAAACTCTTTGTTGATTAATTTTTTATTTTCTTCATAAGAAATCTTTTGTTGAAGACGCATTATTTCATCTCTTCTTCTTTCTTTTACCTTTTCATCAACTTGCTCTTTTAAAAGAGCTCCATAAGTTCCTTCTTCTTTAGAATATTTAAAAACGCCTAGATGATTAAAATGATTTTCCTCAATAAATTGTTTTAATTCGTTAAAATCTTCTTCAGTTTCTCCAGGATAGCCAACAATTAAGGTAGTTCTAAAGATTGGATCTTTAACCTTTTCTTTGATCTTTTTTAATAAAGCGATTATATCTTCCTTCTTATCCTTTCTTAACATCGATTTTAAGATTTTATTTGAAGCATGTTGAATTGGAATATCAAAATAATGAGTTAATTTTTTTGATGAATTAATAAAATCAATCAATTCATCGCTAATTTCTTCTGGATAAAGATATAAAACACGGATAAATTCTAAACCTTCGATTTTGTCTAATTCTTTTAAAAGAGCTAATAAATTAATATTTTCATCTTTAAAATCTAAACCATATTTACCAGTGTCTTGAGAAATTACTACTAATTCTTTAATTCCTTTATTAGCTAATTTTTTTGCTTCTAAAATTAAATCTTCCATTTTAAAAGAATGGAATGGTCCACGAATATAAGGAATAGCACAAAATCCGCAATAATTAGAACAGCCTTCGCTAATTTTTAAATAGGCACTATATTTTGGAGTTGATAAAACACGATCAAAGATATTAAATTCTTTTAAATCTGTTTCATTAAATATATTGGCGATTAAATTTGCCATATGTGGGTAATCTTTAAAAGAAATCCATAAAGAGACTTCAGGAATTTCTTCTTTTAATTCTTTTAAATAACGTTCAACTAAGCAACCGATTACAACTACTTTTGCTTGGCTATATTTATTTAAAGTATCAAAAATTACATTAATCGCTTCAACTTTAGCATCTTGAATAAAGCCACAAGTATTAATAATAATACAATCAGCTTTTTTTAATTCATTAGAAATATGAAAATTCTCGTTCTTATCAAAAAGAGCGAGAATTGCTTCACTATCAACTGTATTTTTAGCGCATCCTAAGCTAATTAAAGTGATATTTATCATAATTAACGGTTAGTTTTTTCAATCAATTCCTTAATATAAGGTAGATGTTTTTTTAAGGCATCATAGCTAGTAATTCTAAATTGCCAATCAGGAGCTCCGCAAGTTCCTGGAACATTCATACGATAATAAGAATCAAGTTTAAGAATATCTTGAGTAGGAACAATTACATAATCAGCAATTGAAGAATAGGCATGATTCATTATCTTATGATAATAATCTTTGCCTTCCATCTTCTTAAATCTCATAACTACTTCAAGCATCTCTTTTTCTTCAGCTTTTAAAGAGTTGTACCATCCAACAAGAGTATCATTATCATGTGTTCCGGTATAAACAACTTGATTTTGTATAATTTCCTCATCTTTATCAAGCAAAGTGAACTCTAAAACATTCATTCCTGGGAGATTGTGTTTATCTCTTAATTCTAAAACTGAATCAAATAAATCACCTAAATCTTCAGCAATAATTGGTAAATTAATATTTTGATTTTCTAAAAAACTAAAGAATTCATCACCAGGAGCATTCTTCCATTCACCAACTCTAGCAGTTGGACAGCTTTTAGGAATAATATAATAGGTATCAAAAGCTCTAAAATGATCGATTCTTAAAATATCATATAAT
>CASEST010000010.1 GCA_949290725.1 uncultured bacterium | reverse complement strand
TTATTTTTTAAAAAATAATCTTTTAATACTTTAATACTTTTAATAATATTTGATTTACCAGAATTATTATTCCCTAAAAAAACTACTTTATTTAAAATATCTTCTTTATTTATTTTCTTATTATCATCTAAAAAAGATAATGAAAGAAAAGAAAGATTATTTTCATTTTTAAATGATAAGAAATTTTTTATTTTTAAACCGAGAATCATCCTAAAAATATTATAATATATCTTTATTAATTTATTAAATCATGTAAAGGATTCTTTACATGATTTTTCTTCGATTATTTTCTAATTTATCGCGATTTTGTCAACTATTTTTAAAATAGAAAAAAGAAAGAAAAAGACCAATATAAAAAATAATTACCTAGACAAAATAGGGAAGTTAATTAAAATTAAGCTTATGAAAAAGAATAGTCAAAAGAAAATAAAATATAGTTATTTTTCAAATATTAGATTCGTTTATAAAATCCTTTTTAAAACGAATAAAAGCTATATCTTTTTAATTCCTTTTACGATTATCTTATCGCTTATTTCAGTTATTCTTTCTTCATATTTAGCTTCTTTTATCATCTATTTATTAGAAACAAAATATAATATTTATGATTTAATAATTTATATTTGTTCAATCATTCTTTTATATTTAATAATTCAAGCAATCTTACGTTATTTAGAAAATATTTTAGCTATGGGTTATACCTTAACTCGTGCGACGATTCCTTTTAAAGATATCTTAGATTTCTCTTTAAGAATGGATTATCAATTATATGAAACTAAAGAAATTAGAGATAAATTTTCTAAAGCTGAAATCGCTATTGGAAGTAACAATCAAGGAGTTGAAGGCTTATATCATAATATCCCAGAATTAATTAAAGCGATTTTAATCTTATTTATTTTTGGTTTAACTTCTCTTTTAATTTCGCCAATTATTTTTATTATCGTTTTACTTAGCGTCATTTTAAATATCTTAATTTTATATTTTATCTGTAAAAAGAATAATAAAATTGAAGAAAGAATTGGTGAAATTAATAATAAAGCCGAATATTTTTATAAGATAAGCGAAAAAGAAAGTGAAGCTAAGGATATTAGAAATTATTCTTTAGCTCATAAATTTAAAGAGATAATAGATATCTATTCTAAAGAATTAAAAAGATTAAATCTTAAATTTAATCTTTATTGGGCTTTACCTAGTTTAGAATTATCTATCTTTAGTTTAATCCGTGATTTATTAGCTTATGCAATATTAATTTATCAAGCAGTAGAAGGAAAGATAAATGTTAGTGAATTTTCTGCTCTTTTAGCGACAGTTACTACTTTTAATTCCTATATTGATTTAATCGCTAATTATTTAAATCATAGTTATTCATGTGCGAATAAAGTTTCTTTTTTAAGAGAATATTATGAGATTGATAATATTTTTAATCATCAAAATAAAAGCGATTTATCTTTTTTAGCTTCACCTTTTGATATTGAGATTAAAAATATGTCTTTTAAATATCCAAATAGCGATAATTATATCTTTAAAGATTTCTCTTTAAAGATAAGAAAAAATGGAAAAGTAGCGATTGTAGGAATTAATGGAGCAGGAAAAACTACCTTAGCTAAATTATTAGTTGGATTATATTATCCAACTAGTGGAGAGATTTTAATTAATGGTCACAATCTTAAAGAATTTAATGTTGATGATTATTATAAATATGTTTCAATCGTTAACCAAGATATTATTCCTTTTGCTTTTACAATAAAAGAAAATATTATTAGCTCTTATTCTTTTAATAAAGAAAGGTTTGATAAGGTTATTAAAGAAGCGGGATTAAAAGAAAAAATCGATTCATTAAAAAATAAAGAAAATACTTATTTAACGCAAAATTTTGATCGAAACGGAGTTAATTTAAGCGGAGGAGAAATTCAAAAGATGCTTTTAGCTCGCGCTTTATATAAAGATTCTTATTTTTTAATTTTAGATGAACCTACTTCAGCCTTAGATCCATTAGCTGAAGGGGAATTATATGAAAAATACAATCAGTTAACTAATAATAAAACTTCAATATTTATCTCTCATCGTCTCTCTTCAACTCGTTTTTGTGATTCGATTTATTTTATTGAAAACGGGAAGATTATTGAAAGCGGAACTCATCAAGAATTAATGGCTAAAAAAGGTGAATATTTTAAAATGTTTAATATTCAAGCTCAATATTATCAAGAAAATAATGCTAATTTAGGAGAGATATATGAAAACTCTTAATTCACTTTTAAAAATATTTAAATATGCTTATAAAGAATTTAAACCGATGTTCTTTTTAAGTATTATTGAAGGATTTATCTCTTCAATAATCTTATTTATTCCTCTTTATTTTGGGGAGAATATCTTAAATTTAGTTTATCGTGCTAATGAATTGGAATTTAAAGATATTTTTATTGTTGCACTTATTTATCTTATTTTAGTTTTTATTTCGAAATCTTTAGAAATTTTAAATCTTAATACTTTACAGGGTTATTTTAGTTTTGTTTATTATCAAAATAGAATTTTACTTGCTAAAAGAAGTTTAACTTTAGATTATGATTTATTAGAATCAAAAGAATATAAAGAAAAGATTCAAAAAGCTAGGGATGGTCAAAATTCTAATGGTGATTTAGGACATTTCTTTACTAATTTTTATTTAGCTTTACAAACGATTTTAACTATTGGCTTAAGTTTTATATATTTAGGAAGATTATTTATTTTTGATCCAGATTTAACTAATTTAGATGGTTATATGGCTTTTATTAATAACTGGTATAGCGGATTAATCATTATTATAATCGTTATAATTGTCTTATTAATCAATATTTTTGTTATGCATATTTATACTAAATTATCGAATTATTTTTTCAATGAAAATATTGAGATGAACCATCGCTATTTTTACTTTTTTAATCTATTAAGCGATTATAAACTTGGTAAAGATATAAGAATATATGCTTTAAAAGATACTATTTTATCTAATTTAGAATCAACTAGATTAAGATTAGTTAAAAATTATACTAAGTTTTCTCATAAAGTTGGTTTTTATAATGCTTTTTTAAATTCAACAACAATTATCGTTTTACTTTTCGCTTATCTTTTTGTTGCTTCAAAAGCTTATTATGGAATTATTGCTATCGGTAGTGTAATTTCAGTTGTTGGTTCGATTCAAAATTTATTAACCGCTTTAGTTAATCTTCAATCAAGCATTCAAGAGATGATTTTAGGTTCAACTTATTTAAGTTATTTTTATGATTATATCTCCTTAAAAAATAAAGAAGAAAAAGATATTATTGATATTTCAACGATTAAAGAACCTTATAAAATCGAATTTAAAAATGTTTCTTTTAAATATCCAAATAGTGAAGAATATGCTTTAAATGATGTATCTTTTATTTTAGGAGAAAAAGATAAAACTGCGATTGTTGGGAAAAATGGTGCTGGTAAATCAACGATTATTAAATTAGTTGCTCGTTTTTATAAACCAGAAAAAGGAGAAATATTAATTAATGGAATCAATATTAATAAATTTAAATTTAAAGATTATCAAAAATTAATCGCTGTTGTTTTCCAAGATTTTAATCTTTTCCCTTTAACGATTAAAGAGAATGTAATCGCTTCATCTAAAGAAGATGAAGCGATAGTTAAAAAAGATTTAATGGATGTTAATTTTAATTATCAAAAGTTTGAAAAAGGAATTGATACTTATATTTATAATTATTTAGAAAAAGGAGTTGAACTTAGTGGTGGAGAAGCTCAAAAAGTAGCCATCGCTCGTGCTTTATATAAAAATTCATCCTTAATCTTTTTAGATGAACCTACTTCAGCTTTAGATCCGCTTAGTGAAGCGGAGATCTATTATTTATTCGCTAAATTAATTGAAAATAAGAAAGCGATATTTATTTCGCATCGTATGTCTTCTACTAAATTTTGTGATGAAATAATTGTTTTAGATAAAGGGAAAGTCGTTGAAAAAGGAGACCATAATTCTTTAATGGAAATTAAAAATGGAATCTATCAAGA
>CASEST010000009.1 GCA_949290725.1 uncultured bacterium | reverse complement strand
GCTAAATATTTATTAGTTAAAGAAGAAGTAGGCAATGCTTTTAATGATGGTAAAGCGTTTTTAAAATAAAATAATTAATTAAATAATAATTAATATATATAAAAAGGAAGCTTAAATTAGAGAAGCTTCCTTTTTAAATAGAGGTTTAAAAAACATTAAACACAAGTATAACTAAAATATAATTAATATTATTTTAATAGCAATTGAAATTCTAACTATTAACTAGACTAATCAATAATTAGTTAATAGATGTGTCACATTTATTTTTGATAGATATTCTAATATCTAGTATTAAATAGATAAAAAGGTAGGTTTATATAACCTACCTTTTTATAAATAAAGGAGCATATTTTAAATAAATAAATTTTATTTATTTTTAATAATTATAAGGCTATAAGATTAAAATGTCTATTTATTCACTAAATAGTTAATTCATATATTTTATATTAGAAACTATCACCTATTATGAACAACTTCTAAATTAGGTTTATTAAACATTTATTAGTTTATCAAATCTAATATATTAAAATAATTTTTTATAAAATTTATAGATTAAAGAATTAAAAGTGACAATATTTATAAATATATAAATTTATTGATTAACTCTTTAATTTTTATCGGTATTATCGCGTTATAATAAAGAAGATAATAAATAATTTAATTAATTAAATATTTAATATTTTTTTAAAAAAATAGATACATCTCGCTACTATTTAAATATATATTTATTAATTAATTAAATTGTTTATTTCTTATTTTTATTTAAATATCAAAAGTGTAATTGGGGAAATAAACACTTATGAATCTTCTTTATTTATTAATTGTAATTATTATTTTTATTTTAGGGATTATTTTATCTTTATTCTTTTTTAAAGCGAAATATATTAGAGGATATGCTGAAGATAAATTGATTGATAGTGATAATGAAACTTATGCTATTTTTGATGTTGATGAAAAATATAAAGCATATATTAATACTTATAAAATTTTTAAAGATAAGGAATATCGTTTCTTATCTTTAAAAATTAAACCTAATGTAAAATATATTAATTTTAATTTAGTTTTATATATCGATCAAAAGATATATCGTATTTTAAATATAAAAGAAGCTGACTTTTTATATCGTGAAGAATATGTAATCAAACTTCCATTTGAAGTAACTAGTGTTAAACTAGATATAAAGCAGATAAACGAAGAAGTATTTGAAGTCGAAGATTATAAACATATTTTTTTATGGAAAAATATTCTTTTTTCATTAATTTTGTCTTTGGTTTCATGTTTACCATTTCTTTTAATCGTTCCATTAGTTTTAGATAATGGAATTGAAGGAGTTTATGATGATTATTTATTCTTAGCTGAAATACTTTATCCTCCTTATTATTTTTATATTTTTGGAGCTATTTTATTTGTTATTAGTTTTATTATTTCTTTTTTATTAATTTATTTTAAAAATAAGGCTAAACCATTAACTTTTAAAAAAGCGAAGATTAAAGAAGAAGATGAAGCTAAAGAATTTGATTTAAATAAATATTTATCTTTTAAAATAAAAGTAACTAAAGATAAAAATAATGAATATTTTTTAATTAAAGTTAGTCATAAAAGAAAATTTTTAAAAGGTTTAATTAGAATAACTATAAAAGATGAGGAAGATAAAGCGATTCTTTCTCTTGATAAAGAAATTGATAAAAAATTTAAAAAAGTTCGAATTATTAAAAAAGAGAAATTTGCTAAGCTTGAAGTTAGTATAATTAGTGCTTATTTTAAAGATTTTATCTTTACTCATGGGGCTGAAACTATTAATGAATATAAAGTTAAACAAGGAATAAGTGGAAGATTATTAGCTTTTAATGGTTCATTCTTTTCTTTAGCTAGTTATATCCTAATCTTTTTCATTTGTTTAGGCGTATCTTTTTTTGTTAGCGATTCTTTAAACGTTTATAATCGCCCTTCATCATTTTATGAATATTCTTTTGTTGATTTAGAAAATTTAAATGAAGGAATTATAATCACTAAATATCTTAGCGATAAAAAAATCGCTTATATTCCTTTAGCTATTAATGGCTATCCAGTTAAAGAAATAGCTAGTGAAGCATTTAAAGATTCTAGTGTCGAAGAAGTATATTTTTCTAGCAATTTAAAATTAAATGAAGGCGCTTTTAAAGAAGCAACTAATTTAAAATATGTCGATTTAAAATATATTGATACTATCCCAAATGAATGCTTTTATGGGACATCTTTAGAAAGTGTAGTAATCGATGATCATTTAAAAGAAATCGGGGATTATGCTTTTGGATTGATTGAAACTTTAAAAGATGTTTGGATAACTGGTCCAAATGTTCGTTTAGGAGCTTATCTTTTTAATTCTAGTTCAGTTTCAAATGCAATCTATATTCCAAATAATACGATCAATTCCGAAAGATATTCTTTAAGAGGAATAAATTATAAAGCATGCTATATCTCTGGAGATGGAGTAATTAATAAAGATAATATTACTAATTTCTTTTCCTCAGAAAATTATGTTTATTTTGAATCTAGTTGTGTCCATGATGAAAATTCTTATATTAAAAGTGGGAATGATTATATTCATGATATTGATTCAGAGTTAATCGAAACTATTCCAGGGACATGCTCTAAGGAAGAAGAGAATCATTATCATTGTAATCGCTGTAATGAAGAATATATTGAATACGGACCTAAAGATTATTCTAATCATAACTATGTTGATGGAATATGTATTTGGTGTGGGCGAAAAGCTTAAAAATTAATGGAATCTAGAGGTAGGAATTATGATTTATTTTGATTTATTATCACAAAGCGCTTTATTAATTTATGCGGTTATAATCTTTGTTATTTTAGCAGCTATCGCATGTTTAATTCTTTATCGCTACATAAAGGAAAGTACAACTTTTATTATTAAGCCGAAAGATAGAAGAAGTAAAGATATCTTAGATTTAAGCGAAGCTATTGGAAATGAAGCTAATAAAAATGAAGGTGAAGAGCGTTTTTCAAAGCTTCTAATTGAAGATCATAAAAAAAGAGAAGAAATCGTTTTTGATGAGGTAAACTCTTTAAAAGCATTTGCTGATGATTTTAGAAATTATAGCGCACATGCTTTAAATTTATTTTATACCGAAAAGGATATAAGAGCTTTTATTGCTAATTTAGCTACTTCTAAAATAATGATTCTACAAGGTATGTCAGGAACTGGTAAAACTTCAATCGCCCTAGCTTTTCAAAAATATGTTGGAAATATTCTTGATCCAATCGCAATTCAACCAATGTGGAAAGAAAGAAGTGATTTGATTGGCTATTATAATGAATTTACTAAAAAGTTTAATGAAACGAGACTTTTAGAAGAACTTTATGAATCTAACTTTGATGACAAGATGTATATTATCGTTTTAGATGAAGTTAATATTGCTCGTGTTGAATATTATTTTGCTGAATTTTTATCGCTTTTGGAGTACCCAAATAGCGAACAAAGAACTTTAGAGATTACTAATGATGTTTGGGATCGAGATCCTAAAAAATTAAATAAAGGTCGTCTTCCAATTAGAGATAATGTTTATTTTTTAGGAACTGCTAATAACGATGAATCAACCTTTGCTATTTCTGATAAAGTTTATGACCGAGCTATGGTCATTAATTTAGAGAAAAAAGCTGAAAAATTTTCAACAACTGAAGCTGTTTCTCATAAAATTTCAAATACAAATTTCTTAGAGTTAGCGAATAAAGCTGAAGAAGATTTCAAAAATAATTTAAAAGAATATAACGAGGTAAAAACTTGGGTAGAAAATATCAATTTATTATTAAATGAATATTTTGGAGTCAATTTTGGTAATCGTATGGTCAACCAAATTAATCGTTTTATTCCAGTCTATGTTGCTTGTGGAGGAACAAAAGAAGAAGCTTTTGATGATTTCGTTTCAAAGAAGATTTTAAGAAAACTTGAAAGTAAAGATGTTTTAAAAATTTCAAGCAAGGTTAAACCTTTTTGCAATAAACTTGATCTTACATTTGGTCAAGATAACATGAAATTATCAAAAGAATATGTCTATAAATTTAATATTGTTAGTTAAATAGGAATTTATGAATCGAAGTGGTAGAAAATATAATCAATATAAAGGCCTTAAAGCTTATTTAAATATAGTTAGCAAAAGCCCAAAATTAACCCAATTCGCGGATTTAATGATAAATTCGCCCGCTTTTAATATTCGTGTTAAATCCTATGAAAATAAAATAGAAATCGATCCTGAATGGGTTGAAAAGATCGAATTTTATCTTCCTTTTGTTAGCGAGGCAATCTTAGAAGGTCGAAGATTTATTTTAAATACCGGTGAAACTATCGATATTGAAAAAGTTAAACGAGTTGGTAAGGATAGTGTCGTTAATTTAGCTAAAAATTCTACTAATATTAGAAAAATCGCTAGTAATGGCGATGTTGAACCTAAAAAGCTTTATATCATTGAAAGAACTGATGACTATGCTTTATACGAGAATAGATTCTTAGTATTTTTACTTGGAATGCTTAAATCATTTGTTGATATTCGATTCGATAAAATTAAAGAAGCCCAATCAAAAGTAGAAATTGAAACTAATTTAAAAAATTCAGTTAATTTATATAAAGATACTATAAATTATGATATTAAAGTAGAAGATGTAAGACATAATGAATTAAATCTTGAAGAAAATGATGTTAATAAATCTATCTTTAACCGAATAATGGCAATTGAAAGTTCAATTAATCAATTAATTGGAACCGAACTTATTCGAATTGTTTCAAAAACTCCTCCAATTAGTGAGCCAATTCAAAAAAATAATGTTTTAAAAAACGATCCTAATTTTCAAAAATGTGTCGAATTATATGAATTCATAAAATCATATACTAAAGACGGTTATAAAATAGAAGAAAATGAACAAGTTTCTTCATCTTTAAGCGACGATTATTTAAGAATTTTTAAATATATGCCTTTAATTTTAACCTTCCTTTCTTATAGTGAAGTTAAAGAACTTTTCCCTTTATATGAAGAAGAATATTTAAAGGAATTAGCAGATATTGAGTTAGCGGAAAAAGAAAAACTTAAAGCTCGAGCAAATAGAATATTTGATGGAGATAATTTTAATAAAGAAGATATTGTCCGTTATATCATAAAAATAGAAGATGAACTAGCTAATAAAGATGCTAAATTTAATGCGATGGTTGAAGAATATGATAATAAAATTGCAGATATTATCGCTTCAAAAAATACTGAATTAGCAGAAGTCTCTTATAAATATGAAAATCAAATAAATGAACTTAAAAAGAATTATGATTCTTTAAATGATAATTATGAGAATTTAATTAAAGAACATGATGAATTAAAGAAAAAATATGATGAAGATATAAAAGAATTAAAATCTAGAATAAAAGCGCTCAATGTTAAAAATGATCCAGATTTTGAAATGGATATTATCGATGAAGACGCTTTTAATGAATTAGAAGAAGAATTAAAAAGTTTCTTAAATTATTTTAATAAAAAATGGAATAAGGTAAGAAAAGATATTAAAAAGAAGAAGATGAAAGAAATTAGAAATCTTCTTAAAAACAAGGAGAAGCTAGATGGTTAATAAAAATCTTATCGACAAAATTATTTCTATTTTAATGATTTTTGATTTATTTTTCGGTGTCTATTTTTTAGCTGTTTTAGCAATATATACATCCCTTTTTGATGCTACCATCGATTTTTCTAATCCATTAATCTATATTGTCGCTATTGTAATTATTCTTATTCCGATAAGCGTGATTATTTATTATATCTATTCTTTAAAAGAACAAAAAAATGATGAATTCATCTTTAATAGAGATTCTTATTTAAAAATTAAAGAATTAAATAAAAAGAAGAAAAATGAAGAAGAAAATATTAGATTTTCTAAACTTATGGAAATCGATAAACAAAAGTTTGATATTACATATGATAAAGTCACTGATTTAAAAGAATTTAGTGAAGAATTTAGAAATTTTTGTGCTTCTGAATTAGGTTTATTTTATAGTGACAATGATATTAGAGCTTTTATTGCTAATCTTTTGACTTCCAAATTAATGATTTTACAAGGAATGTCTGGTACTGGAAAAACATCTATCGCTTTAGCTTTTGAGAAATATGTTGGAAATTTAATCGAACCAATTGCGATTCAACCAATGTGGAAAGAAAGAAGTGATTTAGTCGGATATTTTAATGAATTTACTAAGAAGTTTAATGAAACACTCCTTTTAGAAGAATTATATGAATCTAATTTTAACGATAAAATTTATGTAATTATTCTAGATGAAGTTAATATTGCTCGTATCGAATATTATTTTGCGGAATTTTTATCGCTTTTGGAATATCCAGATTTAGAAAGAAGAAGACTAGAAATTACTAATGATGTTTGGATAAATGACCCTAAAAAATTAATCGAAGGAAAACTTCAAATCGGAAAGAATGTTTATTTTTTAGGAACGGCAAATAATGATGAATCAACCTTTGCTATTTCCGATAAGGTTTATGATCGAGCGATGATTTTAAATTTAGATAAAAAAGCGACTCCATTTAAAGGAACTCCAACTAAATCTAAAATAATTTCGAATACTGAATTAAATGATTTAGCTTTAAAGGCAATTGATGGTTTTAAAGATAGGAAAGAATCAATCGATTTAGATAAATGGATTTTATTTATTGGTGAACAACTTAATGAAAAATTTGCTATTAATTTTGGGAATCGTATGGTTAATCAAATAAAAGCCTATGTCCCTGTTTATATTGAGTGTGGTGGGAAAGCAATCGAAGCTTTTGATGATTTTGTTTCAAAGAAAATTTTAAGAAAGCTTGAATCAAAAGATTTTTTAAGATTAGGAAAAGCAGTAGCTTCATTTATCGATGCTCTTGATGAACACTTTGGGAAAGATAACCTATCACTTTGCAAAGAATATTTATCAAAATTCATAGTTAATTAGGAGAAAAGAATGAAAAAGAACTCTAAGATTATTGTTATTTTTGTTTCAATTATTGCTTTAGCTTCAATAGCTATTAGCGTTCTTTTTGGATTAAACGCTGTTGGTTTAATTCGCATTTTTCCTACTGGAATAACTTTAAGAGTTGATAGTCAATCCAAAATATATGATGGCAATCCTTTTGAAGTTGAATATGAAATAACTCAAGGAAGTTTACTTTATAACGATTATATTGAATTCGATACAAGTAATATTGTAGATTATGGAACTTATTATACTTTCGATTATAAAATCTATGATTATTTAGGAAGAGATGTTACTAATAAATATAATGTTAATGAAGATTTTGGGAAATTAACCGTCAATAAAAGACCGATAACAATTACTACTGGTTCTCAGCTTTTCTATACCGATGGTACGGATGATTGTGTTTATAGAAATTATGAAGTTACCAAAGGTTCTTTAGTAACTGGTCATAGATTAAGAGCTGGTGAATTTCAAATTTTTAAAACTTTTGGGATTCATGAAAATAGTTGTGTTTTTTCTGTAGTTTATGAAGACGCTGAAGGCTTTATTTCTGATAAAACTTCAAATTATGATATCTCTTATTCCTATGGTCAAATCGTGATAGTTGATTCAACTATGAGTGGTAATTCGACAACAAGTTCTAGTTCTTCAGGAAAACTTTCTGCTTCTAATCAACCTTTATTAAGAAATCAGGAAAATAGTTATGATTATCGAGAACAAATTCCAGAAGCTGAATTAATTAGTCTTTTTAATACTATTTCGCTTAAATATCAATCTAATCAGCCGGTGAATTCTTTTTTATTAGCTTCAGCAAATGGAAAATATAATAAAAGCGTAATTGATTATGTTGAAGAATATACCCCAAAATATGGAATAAACCCACTTGCTTTTACTTCTAATTTAATAGGGCAACATACTTCTAAAATTACCGGAACCGTAATGTATGTTAATGATTTTGACCGTGAATATGATTATGTTTTTGAATACCCAGTTTTAAATTTTGAACAAGATAGTGATTCATATGCAATAAATTCATCGCTTAAAGGAAGTGAAAAAAATGTAATGGTTACGGGCTATGAATATAATTTTGCAAAGAATCCAGAATATATTTATGATTCTGAATTTACTGACGAAAGATATATAAAAGAAGAAGAATCATATCGAGGTTTCGTGCATTCTCATTATTTGTCATTGCCTTCTAGCACAAAAGCTTCGTTATTAAAAATAATTGAGGAATACAATTTAAAAGGCGATAGTATACATTCCTCTTATTTAAACATTATCAATTTCTTTTTAAATAATTTTACTTATAGTGGGAAACAACAGCCTTCACAAGCTACTTCTGATGCTGTTATAGATTTTTTAACTATTAATAGAATTGGAAGGTGTGAACATTTTGCTCGAGCAGCCATGTGTTTATTTATTGCGATGGGCTATCCCGCTAGAGTGGCTGGTGGATTTGCACTCAATGCTCCTGTTGAAAATAGTCTCTATATTATTTCGGGTTCAAAGGGTCATGCAAAACCTCAAGTCTATATTGATGGGAAAGGCCGGGTTACTCTTGAAGTGACATATAATAAAGATACATTGAATGATTTGCCACAACAAAGCACAACTCCATCTTATGATGAAGACGATATAAATCAAGAATATGATTTAACACTATATACACCTGACCAAATTAAAACTTATGACGGAACTCCTTTAAAAAGTGATGGAAAACTAACTGTTTTAGGAACTTTAAAACCCGGGCATCAATTAATTTATAGTTTGAATGTCCAAATAACGGAATCTGGTTCTATCTTAAATAAACCACAATATATGATTGTTGATTCAAATTTTAATGATGTGACTATGACTTATGATATTAATGAAGCTTTCGGAAGTTTATATGTTGAGCCAAGAAAGTTAACAGTTTATACAAAGGAATCATCAAAATCTTATGATGGTAAGCCGTTAGAAGCTGAAATACAAAGTATCGATGGTCTTGCTCCTACCGATTATTTAAATGATTATACTGCTACAAGCATTACTGAAGTCGGAAGCAAGGTCGCTTCAATAGAAATCAATAGTATTATCAACGAGAATTTAGGAATAAATGTTCTTGAATCATATGATATTGAATATCAATTTAGGAATTTAACGGTGAATTAAAATGTTGACTGAAGCTTATAAAAACAAAATAAAACCATTTTTAAAATTTTATCGCTTTATTTATAAATTTAGAGTGATTATTTTAATAATTCTTACAGTGATTGTTGGGATAACAGCTACTTTATTAGGTTTGAAAGGTTTTGTTATTGATACAATTAAAATTAGTGACATTTCCTATGGTGAAAAACTTCAATATTCATCAAAAGGATTATTCACGGACTATATTCGTTATGAATTTAGTAAGGCAGATGAAGATGAATGGAGTGAAGTTGAGCCAACTTTTGCTGGCGATTATAAAATAAGAGGCATATCAAAAAGCATCTTTGGCACCGATTATTATGGTTCAGCTACAGAATTTAGCATTAATCCGCTAGTTGCTGAAGTTAGAATCTTAAATAATAATCCTTCTTCAGTTTATGGCGAATTGCCTAATTTAGATTATGGATTAATAAATGATGACTCGATTATAAGCGCTGATTTTGATTGTCAAAATATTAGTGGCGGAAAAGGAGAAGTAAGTTTTGAAAAGAACTCATTCCAAGTCATAAATTCAGATGGAGTGGATGTTAGCGGTTGTTATGATTTTAAATTAGAATCGAGTTATCAAATTCCTTTAACTAAAAGAGGCTTAACTTTCTCTTCTAAAAACTCTTTTGATTATGATGGCTCTTATCATAGTTATGATAAGGTGGAATTAACTTCAGGAACATTAGCTTTCGATGATTATTATAGAGTTACTTCAAGTGAGTCATTTAAAGTTGGTTCAAATAGTAATAAACCAAAAATTGAATTTTATAATAAACACGGCGAAGATGTTACTTCTTTATACAATTGTTCTTATACGAGCGATTCAAAAGTAACTATTAATGCTCGACCAATAACTATTAAAACCGAAAATTATACTAAAACTTATGATGCAAAGGCTGACAATTTTGAAGTTGATTATAGAATAACTTCAGGTAGCTTAGTTTCTGGAGACAAAATTTCTCTTAAAGCACCTCTTAAATATGATGCTGGAGTTTATGATTTAATACCAACAATTATTATAACTGATCAAGAAGGTAATGATGTAACTGATGGATATGATGTTGCTTTTGATGCGGGGAAATATACTATTAATCCTAGATCGGTATCATGTGAAATAGAATATTTTAATAAGACTTATGATGGTTATAGCATCCAATTTGCGATTAATGAAACTGGAGGTAATCTTTGTGAAAACCATTATTATGACCGGAGAATTAATGGTGAATATAGTTATAAAGATTTAGTTAGATCCGGGATAAAGACGGATTTGATAAATATTACAATCAAATCTGGAAATAATGATGTTACTAAAAATTATACTCTCACGGTTAGGAATATAAGTGGAACTGTAACAAAAAGATCAATTACTATTTCAACAGGTTCTACTAGATTACCTTATAATGGCAGTTATCAATCTTATGTCGATTATTCAATTACATCAGGAACTCTTGCAGAAACCGATAGTATTTCTGTTAATGAAGCAGCATCTTATAAAGATGTTGGAACTTATGAGAATAAAATTACCTTTAATATCTATAATCAGGAGGAGGATTTTGATTCGACCGTTGATTATAATATTACCTATGATTATGGAACAATCACGATATATGAAGACGATCCAGGCTCAGGAAGTTGTCCTGGAGGTTCAACTGATCCTTCTTTAAGTAATAATGATTATAATTTCAGCCAAGGTCAAGATGGTGAGTCGAAGCTGCTTGCAAAATATACTTCTAACCAAATTCATGATTCATTATTATTAAAAAGTAATACTTATAATTATTATTCGAAAGGTAAATTAACTATTGCAGAGCCATATACACCAAAATATGGTATTAATCCATTGAATTTTATAGCTGATTTATTAGGGAATACAAATAAAGTTAGTGGTAGACTCGAATATGTAGGATATACTTCTAGAAAGTTAGATTATATTTATTCCTTACCAATTTTACCAGATACCTGGCTAGATGATACCTATGCTATAGTTTCTAATTTAAACGAAAAAACAATAAGTATTTCTGGTTATAGTTATGATTATATTAATAATCCTTCATTAATCGAAAATGCTACTTTTAGCAATCAAAATTATGTTAATGAAGAACTTAATTATCGTAAATTTGTTTACGATAATTATCTAAAGATAGATTCATCGCATTCTTCCGCTTTAAATGATGTAATTTTAAATAACAATTTAAATGGCGGAAATTTAAATGATACTGTTCAAAGAATTATTTCATGGTATAAATCAGATTTTCTTTATTCATCAACTGATATTCCTTCTTCTTCAGCTAATGATCCAATTTTAGATTTCTTAGTTAATAATCATCAAGGTAAATGTGATTATTTTGCTGAAGGAGCAGTATTGATTTTAAGAAAATTAGGTTATCCTGCTCGTATGATTAGTGGAATTGCTGCTAATGGTACAAAATCAACTATGGATTTATATAGCGATATGCTACATGCACAGGCAGAAATATATCTTGACGGAAAGGGCTGGGTACCGGTTGAATTTACAGTAGCCCCTTTACTTGATCCAACTGATAGACCTGGCAATATGCCTGGTGAAGGTGATGAAGGTAATCCAGGCGATGAAGGTAATCAAGGTGGTGAAGGTGATGAAGGTAATCAAGGTAATGAAGGAAGTGAAGGTGGCGGTTCATTTACTATCATTTCATCAAGCAATACCTACACTTATGATGGAGAGGCTCATTCATTTGAATTTTATACTATTGAAAATGGTGATCTTCAACCTGGGCATAAATTAGAAGTTACATTTAATAGCGAAATAAAATATCCTGGTTCAAAATTTAACTTATTCACTTATAAAATTTATGATGAAAATGGTAAAGATGTTACCGACACATATGAGGTTACTACTGAATATGGAACGCTTATTTTAAAAGAAGCTGAGTTAACAGTTACTACCCCAAATGAAACTACCGCTTTAAGTGATATAAGAAGTGGAAATTATTCATTTACTCCGACTGTTTCTGGGTTAGTTAATAATGATGAAGTTAAAACTATAAATAGATTCTATACTTCAATAAATGCACCTGGAACTTATCGAAATATTATAATGATTGATTCGATAGTTGATCAAAATGGAGAAGATGTTACACACTGTTATGATATATATTATGCCTATGGAACATTGATTGTAACTGAATAAAAAATACTGATTCTTTTTAAGGAATCAGTATTTTTTAATTTAATAGTTAATAATTTAATAAAATTTAAATATTATTCAAATTCAACTAGTTCATATTCTAATGAACCAAGTTCTAATTGATCAACATAATCAAAGATTTTTTCTCCATGTCTAGAAGAAACTCTTTCTAAGAAATGTTCTTTTCCTAAATCATCGCTATTTTTAATTAAATCTAAACAAGCTTTATCTAAAGCTACTGGATCTAAACTTGCTAAAATACCAATATCTTTCATACATGGATCTTCAGCAATAGAACAACAATCGCAATCAACTGATAAGTTTTTCATAACATTGATATAACAAACTTTGTTTTTAAAATGATGATGAACAGCACTAGCTGCATCGGCCATTGAATGAATGAAATCATCTTGATTTGCTTTCATCATATCAGCATAAGCATCTCCACCACTATTATGAATATAACCTTTCCCATAAGAAGAAGCGCAACCGATAGAAAGTTGTTTTAAGGCTCCACCAAATCCACCCATTGGATGACCTTTAAAATGAGATAAAACTAATAGCGAATTATAATTTAATAAGTTTTTACCAACATAATCTTTTTTAATTATTTTTCCATTAGGAATAGGTAAGATTGCATCTGGGCCTTCTTCATCTAATAAATCGACTTTAAAATATTCGCTCCAACCATGTCTTTTTAATAATTTTAAATGTTTCTCACTAGTATTTCTTTCTCCTTCATAAGCAGTATTACATTCAACGATTGTTCCATTTACGTGATCGACAATATCCTTAAAAAAATCTGGATGTAAGTAGTTTTGATTACCTTCTTCGCCACTATGAACCTTAACTGCAACTTTTCCTTCAAGTTTATTATTTAATAAATCATAGATTCTTATTAAGTTTTCTTTAGTAATATTTTTAGTAAAGTAGACAACTGATTTTCCCATTTTTTACTCCTTATTAATTAATAAAATTATTAATTTTATTACTTTAAATAATTTTAAACCATAAACCTTACTTTAGGTCTATAATTTTTTAAATTTTTAGTATAATTTTATTAAATAAATGAGGAATAAGATATGGAAGATAGCTTAAATAAAATTAAAGGTAAGTTTGGTTTTGGAGTTATGAGACTCCCTTTAAATAAGGATAATAAAGTTGATTTAACTGATTTTAAAGAGATGGTTGATCTATTTATTGCTGCTGGATTTAATTATTTTGATACAGCCCATGTTTATTTAAATGGTGAAAGTGAAAAAGCGATTAATGAATGTGTTATTAAACGCTATAAAAGAGAAGATATTATTTTAACTAATAAATTATCTTCTTCATGTTTTAATAAAAAAGAAGATATTATTCCTTTATTTAATGAGCAATTAAAATGTTCAGGAACTGATTATTTTGATATTTATTTAATGCATGCTCAATCAAGAAATAATTATTCGCAATATCAAGAAACAGGTGCTTATGAGATCGCTAAAAAATTAAGGGAAGAAGGGAAAATTAGACATATAGGAATATCTTTCCATGACACTGCTGAATTTTTAGAAAAGATTTTAATTGAACATCCAGAAATTGAAGTTGTTCAACTTCAATTTAATTACTTAGATTATGAAAGCAACGATGTTCAATCTAGATTATGTTATGAAGTATGTGAAAAATATAATAAGAAAGTTATAGTAATGGAACCAGTTAAAGGAGGTAGATTAGTTAATTTACCTATAAAAGCTGATAAGTTATTAAAGGATTTAAATAATGGAAGCAATGCTTCATTCGCAATTAGATTCGCTGCTTCTTTTAAAAATGTAATTATGGTTTTATCAGGAATGAGCGATTTAGCTCAAGTAAAAGATAATATTTCTTTTATGAAGGATTTTGTTCCATTAAATGAAAAAGAATTTAATACTTTAAAAGAAGTAGTCGCTATTTTTAATGAAATCCCAACAATCTCTTGTACTTCTTGTAAATATTGTTTAGAAGGTTGTATTAAAAAGATTAAGATTCCTACATTATTTAATTTATATAATAATTATTTATTATTTAATGAATTAGAAATTGGTAAGGAACGCTATAAAAATATTACTTTAGATAGTGGAAAAGCTAGCGAATGTATTAAATGTGGGAAATGTGAAAATATTTGTCCACAACATTTAAAAATTAGAGATTTGTTAATTAAAGTTAAAGAAACTTTTGAAATGGAATAGTAGTTATGGAAACTAATTTAGAAATTGCTTTAAATAATTTAAAAGATCATCGTTTGGCCTTATATAAAGATAATAAATTAATTACTAGTGAAGAAAGAGGAATTAAACCGATGATGAATTTATTATTAAATAAGGTCGATTTAACTGGATTTAGTGCGGCTGATCGAAGCGTTGGAAAAGCGGTAGCTTTTTTATTTGCTAAAGCCAAGATTAAAGATATACACTGTGAAATTATTTCTCTTCCCGCAATCGAAGTATTTAATAAATATAAAATTAAATACTATGCCGATAAAGTTGTTAAAAATATTATTAATCGCACTAAAGATGATATTTGTCCGATGGAAAAAAGTGTTTTAAATGTTGATAATTATGAAGAAGCTTTCCCTATTTTATTGAATAAATTAAAAGAATTAAAACTTATTTAAAGATTTTTATTTATAATTTATTTAATAAAAAAGTTAAAATATCATAGATATTATTTTTATGGATAAAATATTTTTTGGTAGTTATATTAAACTTCGTAGAAAAGAATTAGGTTTAACTCAGCAAGATATTGCTAAAGTTTTACTTTGTTCTAAACAAGCTATTTCAAAATATGAAAATGATATGATTAGTATCGATCTTTCTTTATTAGATAAGTTTGCTAAAGTTTTAAAGGTAGATCTTACTTCATTTATTAAAAGAAAGAATGAATTAAATAATCATTTTATTTATAAATTTAATTTTGATTCAAATAGATTTAAAAATAGTCTTCGTTATTTAAGAGAAGAAAGAATGATTTCGCAAAAAGAGATTGCGAAATCATTAAATATCTCTAATTCTAAATTTTCTAAGATAGAAAATGGTTTAACTTTACCTTCAATTGAAGAATTTATTGCTTTAGCTAGTTTATTTAATGTTTCTTATGAAAGATTATATTTTGGTTTATCTAAAAAAGAAGAATCAGCAATAAATTTAGATAAAACTAGTGAAGAAATTATTAATAATAACTCTTCTAATATAAATTTAAATGATAAGAAGAAAGGTTATTTAAAAACTTTACTTAGAACTAAACCAGTTATCATAGCGATTATTTCATTAATTATATTTTTTAGTCTTTCTTTAGTTATCGCTCTTCCTTTAACGATTAATAATAATCATATAGCGATTAATCAAGAAGAAGATTTACATAATCTTGATACATTTAATAAATATTTTGAATATAGTATCGATAATAATGGAATAGTTATTAGTAAATATAAGGGTGAAGAAACAAATTTAACAATACCAGGAATAGTCGATAATAAAAAGGTATATAAAATAAATTCATTCGCTTTTGAGTCTCAACCAATAATTAGATTAAAAATTGAAGAAGGAATTGAAGAGATAGAAGATAATGCCTTTAATCGTTTATATAATTTAACTGAAGTAAGTTTACCTGCTTCTTTAAAAATATTAGGAAAAAATGCTTTTAATATTACTTATTCCTTAACTAAAATGGATGTTAATGAAGCTAATCCATATTTTAAAAATGGTGAATATGGCGATTTATATTCTAAAGATGGAAAAATTATTTATCGTCATCTCCCTTCTTCAATGACAAGTTTCACAATTAAAGAAGGAGTAGAAATAATTTATTCTGGAGCCTTTGATAGTGATTACACTTTAAAAGAAATTATTTTCCCATCATCTTTAAAAAGAATTGAAAGTCTAGCTTTTATTGATTGTTATTTAGTTGAAGAGCTTATCTTAAATGAAGGATTAGAATTTATTGGGAGCAATGCTTTTTTTGGCTGTTCTTCAATTAATGAAGTAAGAATTCCTAGCACTGTTAAAAAAATTAATGGTAATCCTTTTACTAATACCCTAATATTAAAAGAAATAGCAGTTGATGAAGCTAATCCTAATTTTATTTCTAAAGATGGAATATTATATTCAAAAGATTTAAAGGAATTATATGCTATTCCTACAAATTATGATGTTAGCAAATTAATTATTGATCAAAATGTTGAAGTGATTAAAGAATACGCTATTTCTTTTTCAACTAGTTTAATTTCTTTAATTCTTCCTTCAACTTTAAATACGATTGAAAGTTATGCGATATATAACAATAAATCTTTAAAATATATTATTCTAGAAGAAGGAATCGACTATTTAAAAGATTTTTCTTTTGTTGATAATAATGCTTTAAGCATCTATTATGAAGGAATGGAAATTCCGCCTAATCGGGGAGATTTTTTTATTGATAATGGTGGAGATTTCTATTTTAAAGATGAGTGGGAGTATCAAGGAGATTATCCTGTTCCAATTAATAATAATAATTAACTTATATATCTAATATTTATTATTTATTTTAATTTTATGAAAGGAAGAATATGCAAGATTATTTAATTTTTATTGATGTAAGTAGCGATTTTGATTATGAAATTTATCAAAAAAATGATGTTAGATTAGTTCCAATGGAATTTAATTTAAATGAAAAGATTATAAAATATGAGAAGGATTCCTCTTTTTCTTATAAAGAATTTTATGATTCTTTAAAAAATGGAAGTATGGCTAAAACTAGTCAAATCACTCCATTTAATTATGAAGAGATTTTCGAACCAACTTTAAAAGAAGGGAAAGATATCTTATATATTTCTTTATCTAGCGGATTATCTAAAACTTATGAAAGTGCTTCTTTAGCTAAAAATAATTTAAAAGAAAAATATCAAAATAATGATATTTATGTTTTAGATTCCTTAACTGGAAGTGGAGGAATGGGTATTTTACTTGAAAAAGCTATTGAAAATAAGCTTAATGGATTTTCAATCTTAGAAAATTTTAATGATTTAAACGAATTAAAGAAGCATCAATTCGGTTGTGCTTTTGTCGATGATTTAATGCATTTAAAAAGAGGAGGAAGAGTAGGCAGCGCTTCAGCTTTTATTGGTTCTTTATTAAATGTTAAACCATTTGTTGAAGTAACTGAAAAAGGTGGATTAAATTTATTTACTAAAGTTATTGGAAATAAAAAAGCGGCTTTAAAATTAGCTGAACTTTATAAGGAACATGCTTTATTTTCTACTTCTTTACCAGTTTTTATCAATCATGCTGATAATTTATTATTCGCTAATTTAGCTAAGCAAGAAATTTTAAAAATCAATAGCAAGGCGAATGTTAAAATAACAGTTTTATCGCCAATAATTGGCACTCATCTTGGTCCAAAATCGATTGCGATGTTCTTTATTAAAAAATAATTATTTTTTAATATCAATAATGTTCATTTAGCGATAAAATATATATGTATATATTTATTATTTTTAATAATCTAATTATTTATCTGACCGAATAATTATTTTATTAAAAGTTAAATAAATATATTTCTTTTAATGTATTTATTGATTATTACTTTCTTTATTTATTAAATAAAGAAAATATTTATAAAAGAATATAAGGAGATAAAAAGATTATGGTTAAAAAATATGTTTTTAATGGATTAATGATTTTATTTATTATCCTCGCTTTTGTTGGCTTTGCTCTTCCTTTTTATAGTGCATATATTACATCTAATTATGGTGATGTAACCATGAATGGTTCAATCTCTATTTCTGGGTTTGCTTTTATGTTTGGTTTAACTATTTTTGGAAATGGAGATTTTTCTTCGATTAGTTTAGAAACTATCGCTCAACCATTCACTTTAACAATTTTTATTTTTGCTATCTTAATCGCTATTGGGGCAATCACTTCAATTTGCTTAAAAAATAAAACTTCTTTATTTTATTTAATTTTAAATACCTCTATTTCGATTTTATCGATTGTTTTTGGCATATTCTCATTTATTAATTTAAGCGTAATAAATGTTTCTTTAACTGCATTAGATAATGATAATCTTCCATTTTTAAGAGGAGTTACATCAGAAAATATTGCTTTTGGAGCGATGATTAGTGGAATTTCTTTTATTTTAGTAGCAATTTTTGCCTTCCTTCTTGCTTTTATTGCTTTTTATGAATATCGCTTATCTTTAAAAGATGATATGAGAATTGTTAATGATCCAGATTTACTTGTTGATCCTAATTCTTATAAGAAGGTCACCTATGAAGATAAAAAAGAAATCGAACATCATAAAATTAAAAACTTATCGTTTACTAAAAATAAGGAATTAGATTTTTCTAAAGATGATGAAAATAAGGAAAATATTGATGAAACTAAAAATAATGGTAATACTTTTACTGAAAATAAGAAGAGTTCATCAATTTATGATGTTAATGAAGATATAGTTACTAGAAAAGTTGATCAAAATTCTCAAACTAAAAAAGATAGTTTTGAGAAATCTTTAGCTCAACTTAATGATCTTTATATGAATAAATCAATTACTAAAGAAGATTATGAGAAATATAAAGATGAATTATATAAAAAATATTTTAAAGGTTAATAAGGAGATATAATATGAAGACTAAATTTAAATTTAAAGCTTATCTCATTCCACTTTTAGCCTTAGCAATTACTAGTTGTGGAAATGTTTCTTCGCCATTTTCTAACGATATCATCCCAAATTATGATGTTAGATTTTTAGATGATAGTGGTAATGTTATTTATCAAACAGTTGTTGAAGAACATGATAATGTTTCTTTTAATGGAACTTTACCAAGTAAGGAATCTACTGCTTATTATGATTATTCATTTGCTGGATGGAAAGATGTTGCAAATGCTAGTGAAGAAATTTCTGATTTAAAAAATATTTTAAAAGATACTGATTTTTCACCAGTTTTTAGCGAGAATGATCGTTATTATACTGTTAAATTTTATAACGAAGATAAGAGTCAACTTTTACAAGAAGTAACTGTTAAAGCAGGAGAAGAAGCTTATTACACTGGCCCAACTCCAACTAAGCCATCAACTTCAACCGAAGAATTTTACTTTATTGGTTGGTCTTCACCAGTTGTTGGTGTTTTAGGTAATTTAGAAGTCACACCGATTTTTGGTTCAACTCCAATCGAATATATTGTTAATTTTTATGAAGATCAAAGTTTAACTGGTGAGCCTTTGTGGTCAGAAGTAGTCTCTGCTGGAAGTTATGCTACTTATGGCGGTAAAACACCTCAGAAAGCAGATTATCGCGATCCAAATGGCGAGTATAAGATTGTTTATACTTTTGAGGGCTGGAACCAAGACATTTCTACTACAGTAATCGATTCAAATCGTAATTTCTATGCTATTTGGAGTGAACGCCGTGTTCAATCAGACCGTGATACTATTGCTGATCATATCGAAGGAAATGGTACCGAAGAAGAAGATGGTTACACTTTAGTAAATTTAAACAATAATGATTTCTATTTAGGTTATTCTAGAAGCAGAAGAGACTTTAAGATTTTAAGAAGATACACTAGTTTTGAAAACAATAACGGCATTATTAGGAGATTTGAAAGTCATTTTGATTTAACTTTTGAAGAAGGTAATATTGATGGAAAAATTGGAACATATACTGTTTCTATTTATGATGCTGAAGTTTTAACCGCGACAATTACTGTAAATTTCTCCGTCGCTAATGAGACAGAATTTTCAAATATTACAGAATACGCTAATATCTCTACAACGATTGTTCCTGCTGATGCTGGTATGGGGGCTGAACAAGAAAATGCTAGAAAGGAAGCTAAAGCATTAGTATTTGAAGGAGATTATTCTTTAAGAAGTTATCTTACTTCACACGGATTACCAATGCTTTATTAGTTTATTTTAAGTAATAAAAAGCCACGATATAATCGTGGCTTTTTATATTATTAACTATTGATTAACGATACTCTTCTAAGACTTTATTTAATAATTCCGGGTCATCTGTCATAATTGCATCAACCCCTTTTTCGATGAATTTTCTCATTGTTCCTTCATCATTAATTGTCCAATATTGAACAGCCATATTTCTTTCATGGGCTTCGTTAATATAAATGTCCCAAGTTAAATCAAATCCATACATACTTTCTGGAAGCATTAAAGCACCTAAGGTATCGAAATCAAAAAGATTAACTCCTAATAAAGTGGTAATAACAAATTTAGCTGCTCCACTAGTTGAAGCTCCTCTAAGTAAAGTTGGATGATTAACTTCTAAATCTTTTTCGATTTCTGGATGGAATGTTCCAATAATTACATGATCTAAAAATTCTGGATATTTATTAGTTAATAAATCATCGATAATTTCAGCTGCTTGATAGCCTTTTTCACCGCCATTTTTAATTTCAACGATGAAAAGCATTTCTTTATGGTCAGTATAAAATGCATTGAGCCATTCATCAAAAGTTAAAACTGATAAATCATTTTCTTTAATAATTTCTTTTCGATTAGGATCATCAAAAGAAACTAAATCTTGATATGGCCTATTACCTTCTTTATCAACAAATTTATAACCAAAATTAAAGTTAGATAATTCTTCTAAAGTATGATCTGAAATTAAATATGGCTCGCTGCTATTTGTAATTTCTTCAACATCACTAGTACGATTAATACTTTCATCATGTGAAAGGATTAATTGATTATCTTTAGTCATCCATAAATCTGTTTCTAATATTTCTACATTAAAATCTTTAATTGCATTTTTATAAGCTTTTAAAGTATTTTCAGGGTTAGAAACTCCACCTCCACGATGAGCACAGTTTAATGGGAGATTAGTAGTAGAGATAAATGGATTAACTTCCATTACTTTTTTAGGTGGAATTAAATTTATTGTTAATAAGAATAAAAAGATAACCGCTAGAATTGAACCGCTAATGATTAATCCTTTATATTTTCTTTTTTTATTCTTTTTTAAGTTTTGATCTTCATTGTTTTCTATTGTTTCATTTTTAATTTCTTTATTTTCCATAATAAATATTCCTTTTAAATCAAGTATTGCTTAATAGCAACTATTATTTTATCTTTTTAAAAAAATATAATCATTATCTAATTTATAGAATTTTAATCTTAAAAAGTTGTTCAAAATAGTATGATCTTTTAAAATTAAAAGGTATGAAAAATATAGAAGTTTGCGCAGCTATTTTATTTAAAGATGGAAAAATTTTAGTTGTTGAAAGAGGATATGGCGAATTTAAAGATAGATGGGAATTTCCAGGTGGAAAATTAGAAAAAAATGAAAGTTTAAAAGAATGTATTATTCGTGAGATAAAAGAGGAGATGGACTGCTTAATCGATCCTTTCTTTAATTTAGGATATATTGAATATGATTATCCAACTTTTCATTTAAAAATGAATTTATTTTTAGCTCATTTTTTAACAGAATTTAAATTATTAGAACATGAGGATAAAAAATTTATTTCGCTTGATGAATTAGATGATGTTGATTTTTTAGAAGCTGATAGATTGGTTATTCCATTAATTAAAAATTATTTTAAAACTAATCCTTTGAAATAATAAATTCATATAGTGATTGTTCAACTGGTTCAGTTAATTCGAAAGTAAATCTTACTACTGTAAGATTATTATTTTCATGCATTATTTCTTGTTTAGCATTAACTATATGACAATATCCAACAAAGAAAAATTCATTTTGATTATTTTTATTAAAGATTTTTATTATTTTCCATAAAGCTATTCTACCAGAATAAAAATAGCGATAAAGATCTCTTTTAAAATAATTTTAAATATTGTCATATTTACTTAAATATAAATAAAAATGACAAATCTTTATTAGATTTGTCATTTTATAAGTCAATTATTTAATTTCATCAATATAATCTGCAATAGCACTATAAGAAGAGATAGTTCTTTCATTTCCATTATCATTAATGATTAATGTAGGAGCGCTTCTAACATTATATTTAGTAACTAAATCTTGATTTTTACTAGCATCTATTTCTTCAAAATCGATATTTTTTTCTTTAAACATTTCTTCAACCATCTTGCAGTTAGAACAAGTAGAAGTAACAAATAGTTTATATTTTGAAGAGGAAATAGTTGCTAAATTTATTTTAGTTGTTTTATCTTCTTTAACTTGTCCATCTATTTCATTTGAATTAGAACAAGTTTCTTCATTAATTGGTCCTTGATGTTTTAAAACTGAAGCATTGATGTTATAGGTTTTTCTTTCCTTAAATTCTTCGCTTTTACCTGCATTCCAGTTTTGAACTGGTCGATAGTAACCAGTAATACGAGAATAAACCTCAGTCTTTTTATGACAGATAGGACATTCATAAACTTCTCCAGCGATATAACCATGATCTTTACAAACTGAGTAGGTTGGAGAAATTGTATAGTATGGCAAGCGGTAATTTTCAGCAATTTTTCTAACTAAGTTAGCTGTTGCCTTCCAGTCTGGTAATTTTTCTCCTAAGAAAGTATGGAAAACAGTACCTGAGGTATATAAAGTTTGGAGTTTATCTTGAATATCTAATGCGGTAAAGACATCATCAGTAAATGATACTGGAAGATGAGATGAATTAGTATAGTATGGAACATTATCATCTTTACTAGCAGTAATAATATCTGGATATCTTTCGCGGTCATGTTTAGCTAAACGATAAGAAGTAGATTCTGCAGGAGTTGCTTCAAGATTGTATAAATCTCCATATTGCTCTTGATAAATAACTAATCTTTCTCTCATATGATTTAATACTTCAACAGCAAAATCTTGAGCTTCTTTATTAGTTAAGTCACATCTAAGCCATTCAGCATTTAAACAAGCTTCATTCATTCCAACTAAACCAATTGTTGAGAAATGATTATTAAATGTTCCTAAATAATGTTTAGTATAAGGATATAAACCAGCATCTAATAGTTTAGAAATAACCTCTCTTTTAGTTTTTAAGCTTCTAGCGCTTAAATCCATTAATTTATCTAAACCTGTATAAAATTCTTCTTTATCATGAGATAAGTAGGCGATTCGAGGTAAATTAATTGTAACGACACCAACACTACCAGTTGATTCACCGCTTCCAAAATATCCGCCGCTCTTTTTTCTTAATTCTCTCAAATCTAGTCTTAAACGGCAGCACATTGAACGGACATCGCTTGGTTCCATATCTGAATTAATATAATTTGAGAAATAAGGAGTACCATATTTAGCAGTCATCTCAAAGAGTAAACGGTTATTTTCGGTTTCTGACCAATCAAAGTTTTTAGTGATTGAATATGTAGGGATAGGATATTGGAAACCACGTCCATTTGCATCGCCTTCTAACATTGTTTCGATGAAGGCTTTGTTAATCATATCCATTTCTTTCTTACAATCTTTATATTTAAAATCCATTAATTTTCCACCGACAATACAATATTCATCAGCTAAATCAGGTGGAACAACCCAGTCTAAGGTTATGTTAGTAAATGGAGCTTGAGTACCCCATCTTGAAGGAATATTTAAACCAAAAACAAATGATTCAACACATTTTTTTGTTTGTTCATAAGTTAAATTATCGACTTTAACAAAAGGAGCTAGATAAGTATCAAAGGAAGAAAAGGCTTGAGCACCAGCCCATTCGTTTTGCATGATGCCAAGGAAGTTAACCATTTGGTTACATAAAGTAGCAAGGTGTTTAGCAGGAGCAGAAGTAATTTTTCCTCTAACTCCACCAAGTCCTTCTTTAATTAATTGTTTTAAGCTCCAACCGGCGCAATATCCGCTTAACATTGATAAATCATGTAAGTGAATATCAGCATTACGATGAGCATCAGCTATTTCTTGATCATAAATTTCATGAAGCCAATAGTTTGCAGTAATCGCACCGCTATTTGATAAGATTAAACCACCAATTGAATAGGTAACAGTAGAGTTTTCTTTTACTCGCCAGTCTATATTGTTTAAGTATTGGTCAACGGTTTTCTTATAATCGAGAGTTGTTGATTTAATGTTTCTAATTGATTCTCTTTGTTTACGATAAAGAATATAGGATTTAGCTACATCAGCAAAACCGCTTTCCATCAAGGTTGCTTCAACTAAATCTTGGATATCTTCAACTGCAATGTAACCATTTTTAATTTTAGAATCAAATTTTGAAGTGGTTATTAAAGAAAGCATATCGATTTGTGTTTTTTCGTGTGGACGATCAACACTATCAAAAGCTTTTTCTATCGCATTTGAGATTTTATTAATATCAAATGACGTTATTTTTCCATCTCTTTTAATAACTTTATACATAAATCTTCCCCCGTTATAATCCCCTTATTTGAACATTTATTTCTTCATTTAATAAATAATTTTTAAATTCATTTAAAGTATCGATTGAATGAGCATGAAATCCTTGTTTTATATTGTTTTCAGTCTCTTCAAATTGTTGTAAAAAATATTTTTTTGATCCTTTTAGTAAGGTAGATATTTCTTTAATATCATTTAAAGTATGTAATTCTTTGACAATAGTTGTACGAAATTCATAATCAACACGCCCTTCTTTTAAAAGGTTAATACTTTTAACGATATTCTCGGTAAAAAGTGTATTTATACCGGCAGTTAATGAATATTTATTTAAGGAATTTTTAATATCCATTGCTACATAATCAACAAGCTTTAAATCAATAATTTCTTTTAATTTATCGAACAAGTAACCATTGGTATCAAGTTTAACTTTATAGCCAATCTCTTTAACTTTGCTAATAAATGGAATTAAATCTTTTTGTAGTAGAGGTTCTCCGCCTGTAATACAAATAGCATCTAATTTCCCATAACGCTCTTTAAGGAAATTAAAAATATCTTCCTCGTTTAAGCATTTATTTTGGTATGAATCTACGACTAAAGCACTATTATGACAAAATGGGCACATAAAGTTACATCCGTTTGTAAAAAGTGTTGCAGCAGTATATCCTGGGAAATCTAATAAAGTCAATTTTTGAATACCAGTAATGTTCATATATGTAAGAAGCAATTCTTTTAATATCATTTTTACTTTTTGATATTAAAATAATAACTGCTATTAAAATGATACTCTAAAAATATAATTTTAAAAAGAAATATTTACATTCAAAATTAACTTTTTAAAAATCAGTAAAAAGGTGCCAAGAAACTACATTAATCTATGTTTATAAATAAACATAGATTACTATTAATTTATTTTTCCTAAAAGTTTCCACGTAAAAATATTATTATTGACTTTCAAAGTATTAGTAAATATCTAGTAGTTTTTTAGTAGTTTTTTAGGCTTTATTTCTCACGTGAAAATAGATTTTTATTAAAGAAAAATATAAAACTTATTTTTTAGAGTTTAAATTTCTCTTAAATCTTTATTTTTTAATTAAATTATGATAAATTATTTAGGCTAATTGGTCCGCTAGCTCAGTTGGTAGAG
>CASEST010000008.1 GCA_949290725.1 uncultured bacterium | reverse complement strand
TAAGAAACTCCCCATCAGTTATTATTTATACAATTTTTAATGAAGGCTGGGGACAATTTGATTCTTCTTTCTTTTATGATTTTTTTAAAAGCGGTGATATTAATAAACTAGTCGATACAACGAGTGGCTGGTATGATAATTTTAGAAGTGATTTTTATTCTCGTCATATCTATTTTAAAAAGATTAAAGATTATAAAAAGAAGAATCGCGCTTATTTATTAAGCGAATTTGGTGGATATTCTTATCTAGTAGAAGAACATTTTTGCGGCAAAAATGCATTTGGCTATAAATTTTATAAAAGCGAAAAAGATTTAACGAATGGCTATAGAAAATTAATGAAAAATGTTATTTCTTCTTTAAAAAAGAATATGGTTGGCTTTATTTATACAGAACTTAACGATGTAGAAGATGAAGTTAATGGTTTATATACATTTGATCGAAAAATTTTAAAAATAAATAAAGATACAATTATTGATATCAATAAAGAGATTGATCATATCTTAGATTAGCAAGAGGTTTATATTTAATATAAACCTTTTCTTTTATTCGGATGTTTTTTTGGTATAATTATTAGTTGTATTTAGGGAGTAGCTTTTAGGTTATTTTCGACATCTCGGTAGATTGTTTACCCGGAAATAACTAGATATTTCTTAGCCAGACTAAATAATTTATTGGAGAAACTATGGAAAATAACGAAAAGAAGGTTGTTGCTTTCGAAACATTATCCGCCAATGACACAATCGCTTATTTTAAAAGTGATAAAGAAAACGGATTGAGCAATGAAGAAGCAAAAGCTAGATTAGAGACGTATGGTCCTAACAAATTAGCTGAAAAGAAAAAGAAAAATATTTTAATGATTTTCTTATCTCAGTTAGCTGATCCGATGATTTATGTTCTTTTTGCTGCTGTTTTAGTTACATTATTAATTTCAATTATTAATGTTTTAAATGGCGAAGAAGGAGATTGGGCAGATATTGTTATTATTTTAATTGTTGTTTTACTTAACGCCGTTATCGGAACAGTTCAAGAAAAGAAAGCTGAAACATCTTTAGAAGCTCTAAAGAAAATGTCTTCGCCTGAATCTACTGTTATAAGAGATGGGAAAAGATTTAAAGTTAAAAGTGAAGAATTAGTTCCTGGCGACGTTGTTATTTTAGAAGAAGGCGACACTATTGGTGCTGATATTCGTTTAATCGAAGCGATTAATTTAAAAGCTAATGAGTCTTCTTTAACTGGTGAATCAGTCCCAGTTGATAAAAAAGATGATATTGTTTTCTCTCAATCAGTAGCTTTAGGTGACCAGGTTAATATGGCTTTTATGTCCACGCCAGTTACTTATGGACGTGGAAAAGGTATTGTTACTAATACCGGAATGAATACTCAAATCGGTAGAATTGCTGGGGCTTTAGACAATGAAGAAGAAACTGAAACTCCTTTACAAAAGAAATTAGCTCAATTATCAAAAATATTAGGTATTTTAACAATTATTATTATTGTTGTCGTCTTAATTGCCGATATTATTTGGTTAGCTATTCATGGCGATATCGATACCATTGACGGCTGGATGGAATCAATTCTTTCAGCAATTGCTTTAGCTGTTGCAGCTATTCCAGAAGGATTGCCTGCTGTTGTTACCATTGTTTTAGCAATCGGTGTTAGAAGGATGGTTAAAGCAAACACTATTGTTAGAAAACTTCCTTCAGTTGAAACTTTAGGTGCAGTTAAAGTTGTTTGTTCTGATAAAACCGGAACATTAACTCAAAACAAAATGACTGTTGTTGAAGCTTACCTTCCAAAGAAATTTTATAAAGAGGAAGATTTTAATGATGAACACAAAGAAGAATTAAGAGTGCTCTCTACAGGTATGTCTTTATGTTCCAATGCAACAGTTGATGAAGGTTTATATGGTGACCCAACAGAAATCGCTTTAGTTGCCTTTGCTAATGTTTTCGATTTGCATAAAAAATATTTAGAAAGTGTAGAACCACGTATAGACGAGCTTCCATTTGATAGCGTCCGAAAGATGATGTCTACTCTTCATAAATTGGAGGATGGAACTACGATTCAATATACTAAAGGCGCTTTAGATTCTATCCTTGCTTATACTAAGTTTATTCGCGATGGAGAAAAAGTTAGAGAAATCACTAGCGAAGATATTGAAGAAATCAATAAAGCTAATTCTTATTTCTCTTCAAAAGCATTAAGATCTTTAGCTCTTGCCTATAGAAATGGTGATGCAATTAACGAAAATGATTTGGTTTTTGTTGGATTAGTAGCAATGATTGATCCACCTCGTCCAGAAGCGAAAGGTGCTGTTGAAAGCTTTAAAGGCGCTGGTATTACGACAGTTATGATTACTGGTGACCATAAAGATACTGCTTATGCAATTGCTAAAGATTTAGGTATCGTAAGTCGTATTGAAGATTGTATGACTGGAAAAGAAATCGATGAATTAAGTGAAAGTGAGTTACAAGAAGTTTGTAAACGTGTTAGAGTTTTTGCTCGTGTCTCTCCTGAAAATAAAGTAAATATTGTTAAAGCATTTAAAGCAAATGGTAATATTTGTGCGATGACAGGCGATGGAGTTAATGACGCTCCATCATTAAAAGCGGCCGATATCGGAATTGCTATGGGAATTACTGGTACCGATGTTGCAAAGGGCGCTGCTGATATGGTTTTAACTGATGATAACTTTGCTTCAATTGAAAAAGCTGTTGAAGAAGGAAGAGGAATTTATGCCAATATTAAAAAGACTGTTTTATTCCTCCTTTCTTGCAATATGGGCGAAGTCTTCTCAATGTTCTTTATGATTTGCATTGGTTTTCCAGCTCCATTAATCGCAATACATTTATTATGGGTTAATTTAATTACCGACTCCTTACCAGCAATTTCACTAGGAATGGATCCAAAAGACCCATTAAATATGAAAGATAAACCTCGTGATCCAAATGAGTCTATATTTGCTCATGGTGGTTATTTTGCTACATTTGGTTATGGTTTAGTTATTGCAATCATTACTATTGCTGGTTTCTTACTTACTGCAGTTCACATTTTCGATATAAATAATTGGACGTTAACCTACGAAGCTTTAACTAATTTAGGTGATCCGATTTATGGAGAAACCTTACATCATTGTCAAACTGTCGCTTTCACAGTCTTAGCGGTTTCACAATTATTCCATATGTTAGGCATGTCAAATACTAGAAGATCATTCATCCATGTTTTTAAAAATAAAAACTGGATGATGTTAGTCGCCTTTATCGTTGGCTTAGGATTACAATTATTAGTTGTTGAAGTACCTATCTTTAATAGTTTCTTCTCAACTCATAACTTCGATGGCTTTGAATGGATTATTACTGCTTGTTTAGCAATTGTTCCACTGATTATTCATGAAATATCTGTATTTATCATGTGGATCGTTAAAAAAGTAAAAGCATAATAAAATTAATTAGTTTATTAAATAGGCAAATCTTTTTGGATTTGCCTATTTTTGTTATAATAAACGAATGAATTATTTAGGAACTAAAATAATATCTTTAAATAGAATTGTATTAACTAAATTTAATGAAAATGATTATTTAGATTTATATGAATATGCTTCTAACGATGAAGTAACTAAGTTTTTAACATGGGAAAGTTATACTACAATAGATGATGCTAAAAATTATTTAAAAAATGTTGCTACTAAATACGATTCAAAAACCTTTCGTTGGGCGATTCGTTTAAAAGAAAATAATAAGCTTATTGGAGCGATAGATGTTACTAAATTAGATGAAACAAAAGAAGAAGTAGAGATTGGTTATGTTTTAAATCCGCTTTATCAAAATCAAGGCTTAATGAAAGAAGCTTTAAAAGGAGTTACTAAGTATTTATTTAATTCTTGCTTAGTTAATCGCATAATAATTCGTTGTAATATTGATAATTTAGCATCTTATAAAGTAATGAAAGGCTGTGGATATATTGATTATCCTAAATTAAGGAATTTGAAAGTTAAGAACAAAGATGTTGTTATTAGATATACTTATTTAACAAGGACTATATATAATTATTTTTTAAGTGATAGGTATATTTTTTAATTTCTTTAAATCTAATTAAACTTTCTTTTTAATTAGGAACTTTAATAATAATAAGTTATAGAAAAAAAGATGATAAAAAATAAAAACCACATGATTGTGGTTTTTATAAATTAACATTTTTATCTAATATTTGATCTTGATATTGGTCAAGTTGTTCACCGATATTAAGTTCTTTAAATTGGTTCATATAAAGTTTATAGTAATATCCTCTTTTTTCCATTAAACTTTTATGATTTCCATCTTCAACTACTAATCCATCTTTCATAACTAAAATTCGATTAGCATCGACAATTGTAGATAAACGGTGAGCGATTATTAAAGATGTTCTACCGGTTAACATTTTATTAATTGCCCCTTGGATATCATGTTCAGTTTCAGTATCAATTGAGGATGTAGCTTCATCTAAAATCAATATCTTTGGATTTCTAACTATGGCGCGAGCAAATGTAATCAATTGTTTTTGTCCTTGAGATAATTCATTACCACCATCCTTTAAATAAGTATCATAACCATTTTTTAGCGAGGTTATAAAATTATCGATATCCAATTGTTTACAAACGTTAATAATTTCTTCATCAGTAGCATCTAATTTTCCATAACGAATATTATCTTTGATTGTTCCTTTAAAAATAAATGGAGTTTGTTGAACAAATCCGATGTTTGAACGAAGCCAACTAACGCTACGCTCTTTATAATCAACATCATCTACTAAAATTCTTCCATTACTAGGTTCATAGAAACGACATAGTAAGTTAACGGTAGTAGATTTTCCACTTCCAGTTTCTCCAACTATCGCTAAAGATGTTCCTTTTTCGATATGCAAATTCAAATCATGGATTACTTCAACATCTTTATTATAAGAAAAAGAAACATGATCGAACTTAATATCTCCTTTTAATGGCTCAAAATTCTCGGTTTTATTATGGAAAATATCACCATATTTTGCGATAACTTCTTTAGAATCGACCAAAGTAGGTTTAGTGTCAATTAACAAAAATAACTTTTCAACGCTAGCTTGTGTAGCCATTAAATCAGAAAAGATTTCAGCAAATTGTCGAATTGGGTTATAAATATGTGAGACAAATTGAATAAATAATACTAATAAAGCAGCTCCACTAACTGTTGCTGATTGAATATTCATTAATGGGAAAACAAGAATAATAATAGCAGTAGTAACATAACTTAAAAAATCAACGCTAGGCCAGAATAAACCTGATATTCTTTGAGTTTTTAGTCTTTTTTTACGAACATCATCTGTAATTTCTAAGCATTCATCTTTGATTGTTTCTTCAATCGCCATCGTTTTAATAGTTTTATTACCATTAATTGATTCAGCTAGCCAGCCAACGAAATAAGAATAAGCATTTCTTGCAATACGTGAGAATTTTAAAATTAATTTTTCAAATATCATAACTACTAAAAAGATTAGCGGAGTAGTAGCTAAGATAATTAAAGACAATTCCCATGATTGGACAAACATCGTAATTAAGGTAAAAAGTAAACTCATTGTAATTTGGAAAACTCTTAAAACCGAATAAGATAAAACCTCACCAATCGAAGCGGCATCGTTATTTAATCTAGCAATGAGCCAGCCTGAAGGAGTACGATCAAAATAAGAAAAAGATAATTCTTGAATCCTTTTAAAAGCATCTTTTCTTAATTCGGTCATTATCGCCATCTCAACATAATTCATTGAAAAGAATAAGCCAAACATTGCTAATGAACGAACAAAAACTAAAACTAAGGAAGTAATAAGATAATCTTTGAATGTTAAATCAAAAACTATACCCAAAATATTAAAATTTAATGAAATATCCCAAATAGAAACACCACCACCAATTAGCTGTCCATTATCATTAAAAGCATCGATTAAAGCAGCTGAAGCGGTAGGAGTATAAGATGAATCATAAAATGCTTGGAAAAGCATACACAAAAGAAGGACGATAATTATCGGCCATAATTTTTTGATATATTTAACTGTTTTTAACCAAACTGAGAGATTTAATTTATTGCTAATAACACTCTCTTCGATATATGCGCTTGCCATAATTACTCCATTTTAGTTTGAATTTTATAAACTCTTTGGTAAAGACCATCAAGTTTTATTAAATCTTCGTGTTTACCCATTGCTTCAATTTTCCCATCATTTAAAACGATAATTAAATCAGCATCTTTTGCGGTTGCAATACGGTGGGTAATAATAATAGTTGTTGAATGCGTTTCGCGATTTTTTAAAGCTTGACGAATGTTATAGTCTGTCTCAGTATCAACAGCAGATAAAGAATCGTCAAAAACTAATACAGGTGAGTTTAAAATAAGACTCCTAGCAATAGCGACTCTTTGCTTTTGACCACCACTTAAAGTAGTTCCTCTTTCGCCAACAGGAGTATCATATCCAAATTGGAATTTTTTAATTGAATCATGAATTTGAGAAATTTTTGTAGCTCTTGTAATATCTTGTTCAGTGACGTCTTTTTTTCCGATAATCAAGTTTTCTTTAACCGTTTTAGAAAAAAGGAATGGTTCTTGTAAAATCAAAGCAATCTGCTTTCTTAACCAAGATTTTTCAATGTTTTGAATATTTTCGCCATCAATTTTAATTTCACCAGATTGGTAATCATATAATCTATTTAATAAATATGCTAAAGTTGATTTTCCACTGCCGGTTTTTCCCATAATAGCAATAGTTTGACCAGCTTTTATTGAAAAAGTTACATCTTCAATCGCATGATGAATAGGATCATCCGGAAAAGAAAATGAAACATGATTAAATTCAATATCACCTTTAATATCTGGTTTTTTGCCGCTATATATATCTTCCATTGGAGAATCCAATATAATATTAATTCTTTCAGCTGCGGCGTAAGCCCTAGCAATATTAGATAAAATTGTTGCTAAGTCTCTAATAGGCCAAACAATGGTATCAGTATAAGTAAAAGCAATTACCATTGTTCCAACAGTAATTCCAATTGCAGGATTAAGTGCGTGTTGATATGCCATATAAAAACCTACAACCGTAGTTAGTAAAATTTGACCAAAAATAAAAATATCAGAAGAAGAGAAGAAAAATGCGCTCATTTTTCTCCAATGCAAAAATTTCTTTTTGTAATCAGCAATATATCTATCAAAATCTTTGATTTCGTATGCTTCATTATTAAATGCTTTTACAACTCTAACTGCGGAAAGATTTTCTTCAACCTTTGAAGTCATTTCTCCTTCACTATCATCAGTCGCACGATATCTTTTTCTGACTTCCTTAATTAAAAAGAAGGAATAAACGAACATAATAGGCATTAAAGCCATTGTAACTAAGGCTATTTCCCAACTAGTTATGAACAAAATAATTAAAGCGATAATGACTATGAATACAGAATAAAAAATAGAATACATATGGTCGGTTAAAAATCTTCTAAAAACATCCTCATCTCGAGTACATGTTTGTAAAATGTCACCATTTTTCATTCCTTTTACTTGTGAATATGGAAGCCTTTCAACTTTATAGAATAAAGCGTCCTGAAGCTGTTTTCCCATCCTTGTAGAGGTATTGGCACGATAGATAAATCTAAAGGCAGCTGTTCCACCGCTTAAAAGGGCAAAAATTAATAAAATAATAGAGAAAACCCAAACATTTTCTGTTAAAAAATCATAACCACCAAAAATATTAAAGAATGCTTGTTCTAAAATATCCATCGTTTCAAATGGTTCTTTATTTATTGCATCAATTAAAGCTTTGGTAGTATAAGTCCCAAGCATATAAAAAAGAAGAGAAATAAATAGAACAAAAAAATAGAAATAGTATCTAAATCTATTCCCTTCTAACATAATGTTTTTAGCTTTGCTTATTTTACTCATGTTAATTATTATAGAATAATAATTAAGAAAGACAACGATATTTTTTCTATGGTATACTATTTAATACTATGGAAGAAAGCAAAGATTTACAAACTGAAATAAATTACGAATCTAATGATAAAAAATCTCCTTCGAATCAGGCTGAAAAAAAGAAAAATTCTAAGCTTAAATATTTAATTTATTTATGCGTTGTTTTACTTATTACTGCTGTAGTTATTTGGTACAATCTTGTTCAACCGGTTTCTGATGATGACCCAACATTAGTTTATGAGAAAGTTCCATATTTTTTAGCGAATATGAATATTACTTTCTTATGCATCTTTTTCTCAGTTATTTTAATTGTTTTTCTAATTAATTCTTTCATGATGTTTTTATATTGCAGAATGTATCAGCGTCATTATCGCTTCCACCAGGGCTTGGCAGCTCAAGCGATTGATATTTTCTATTCTTCAATAACTCCAGGTGCCTATGGAGGAGAGATTGCAAAAGTTTTTGTTTTTAATAAACAAGGAGTCCCAATTTCAAATGGCGCCTCAGTCATGGTTATGAATTTTATTGTTTATCAATCAGTTTTAATTTTCTTCGGTTTGATTTCAATTATTACTCGATTTGATCAAATTTTAAATATCCCTGCTTTCCCTGTCGATATTGAAGTCTTTGGAAATCCAATACCTCCGATCCCTTTTTGGATTTTTATTGTTTTAGGTTTTTCACTAAATATTTTTACGATTTTATTATTGATTTTGATGTCATCTTCTAGAAGATTACATAATTTTGTAATTAATCATGGAATAAATTTTTTAGGTAAGATTCATTTAGTAAAAAATGTTGAAAAAAAGAAAGAAAACTTGCGTTTACAAGTTGAGAATTATCGAATTGAATTAGCTCGATTAAGAAGCAATCTTCCATTTACGATTTTTTTAGTCTTTTTAACCTTCTTAATTCTTGTTGGGACTGGACTTTATCCTTTTTTAAGCGGACTAACTTTAAATGGTTTTGTTGGCTTTAATGGGGATGTTAATTATTTTTTAAAAGCCTATGATTCAATAGTTTTTACAAATTTCCATCAAATGGTTACAGGCTTAATTCCTATTCCTGGAACAGCTGGAATTTCTGAATATGTTTTTGAAAGACTATTTGGTTCTAGCTCAAACTTTTTCAGTAGCGATTTTTATAGAAGTGGCGGAGGAAATTTAGTCTTATTATTTTGGAGAATAATGAGTTTTTACATTCCATTTATTATTTGTGGAATCGTTGCTGCGACTTATAAATCAAGAGGCGTTCGAATTAAGGATCGCATTCTTCCTACAGGAAATCGAAAGACAATGTTAACTTTATCTTTCGAAACTTTAGAGGATAGAAAAGAAACTTTAAATTTGCAATTAAAAGATAAAGAAATTGAAAAAAATAAACACGATGAAGAAAAACGAGAAAAAAAGGAGAGGCATAAGAAGTAGTTTCTATGAATATCGCATTATTTTCTGATACATTTTTTCCAGAGGTTAATGGGGTGGCAACATCGGTTACTTCTTTATTTAATTTGCTTAATAAAATGGGGCATAATTGTTATGTCGTAACTACTACCTCAGCAAAATATGTTACTTATAAAAATAATGTTATTGGTATTCCCGGCTTAGAATTGAAGCAATTATATGGCTATCGTGCGGCTTTTATTTTTAATAGTAAAGCGTTTAAACTAATCAAATCATTAAAACTCGATATTATTCACGTAAATACTGAATTTGGTATTGGACAATTTGGTTTTAGTGTCGCAAAAAGATTAAATATTCCTAGCGTCTATACTTATCATACGATGTATGAAGATTATACTTATTATGCGACTAAGGGTTATTTTGATCGTTTTTCTAAATGGGCAATTCGTGAATTTACACGTTCCTCGATGATTCGCGCAAGTGAAATTATTTGTCCAAGTGAGAAGACTGAAGTTTATCTAAGATCAATTGGATTAGAGAAAATGATTAATGTTGTTCCTACAGGTTTTGACTTTTCTCGATTTCAAAATTATGACATTGAAGAAGTTGAAAGAATAAAAAAAGAACATAATCTAGAAGAAAAATTTATCTTGCTTTGTTTAGGAAGGCTCGCAAAAGAAAAGAGTTTTGATATTTTAATCGATGGTTATAAAGAATTTTTAGATTATTATCATGATAAAAAAACAATGATGATTTTTGTTGGAGCTGGTCCGGCTGAAAATGAACTTATAAAACAAGCCAAAGAATTGAATATTTCAGATCGAGTCTTGTTTTTAGGGAAAGTTAATTTAACAAAAGTTCCGCTTTTTTATGGCTTATCAAATCTATTTTTAAACGCTTCTATTAGCGAAACTCAAGGTTTGACCTTTATGGAAGCTATGGCCGCTCATCGCCCAATTTTATGTCGTTTTGATAATAATTTAGTAAATGTTATTAATAATAAAGTTACTGGATTCTTTTTCCAAGACGAACATGACTTTAAATTTAAGCTTCACGAGATTATGAGTTATAGCGATGAGGATCTTAATAAAATATGCGATAATGCATATAATTCTATTTCGATGTTTTCTGACAATACCTTTTATAAAAATATTATGGAGGTTTATAAGCGTGCAATCCGAAAAAACTGGTAATGACAAAATTTTAATTTTAAAAATAAAAATTAGAGATAATAATGTTTATTTCGAATATAAAGACAATGACTTTATTAAAAAAGCCAAAATTAATTACTCGACTTATGAAAGTAATCATTTTAATGATGGAGAAATTGATCGAACATATCTAAATCTTATTTTAAGTGAAGATTTAAAGAATAATATTAAATCTTATTTAATTAATTTAATTGTTCGTAAACCTTTTTCAAAAATGGAATTAGAAGAGAAAGCGAAGGCAAAATTTCCTTTAAATATCGAAGAGATCAATGAAGTTATTAAAGTATTAGAAGAAAAAAAGATTATCGATGATCTTGAATATGTTTATACTTATTTTGAATATTTTACTTCTTCATTTTATGGAAAATATTACATAATTAATTTTTTTAAGGATAAAGGAATTAAAGATGAAATAATTGAAAAATTAGAATTTAATGATGAAAAAGAAGTAGAAAAAGCTAATAAATATTTTGAGTTAATTAAAAATAAATATGTATCAAATAATGTTGCTAAACAAAAAAAGAAAATTAGCGAATTAATGCTTTCCCGCGGCTTTGATTTAGAGATTATTAATGATTTATTATCTTCTTTAAAAATTGACCAAAACAAGGAATTCTTAAGACTTGAGAAGGAATTTCAAAAAGCTTGTGAAAAGTATAAAAAGGAAATCGGCAAAAAAGATTTAATTACCTCATATTTAGTAAATCGAGGTTATAATTTAAGTGATGTAGAAACATTAATTAATAAAGAGAATAAGGACGAAAGAAAAAATGATTAAAGATTTAAAAGATGGTTATTCCGCTAAAGGTTATTATATTGTAAAAAATGTTATTAAAGGCGTAACTAATAATGGGTTAAGTTATATGACCGTTTTTTTACAAGATAAAAGCGGAATTATTGAAAGCAAAAAGTGGGATTATGATGATGAAGATTTAGAAGTTTTTAAAGCTGGAAATATTGTTTATGTTGATGGGGATACCATTGAATATAAAGATAAATTGCAAATCAAGATTTATTCTGGAAATTTAATTGATGTAAATTCGATTGATTTAACTGACTTAATTCCAGCTTCAGAATTAAGTGGAAGCGAACTTAAAAATAAATTGAATTCGATTTTAGCTACTTTGAAAAATGAAAGCATAAAGAAGATTGTTTTAGAAATATTTAAACAATATAAAGATAGATTTTTAACTTATCCAGCCGCAATGAGCAATCATCATGATTATTTAAGAGGTTTAATGGAACATACTGTATCAATGTGTGAGATCGCTCAAAGCCTTTGCTCGCATTATAAGAGTTTAAATTATGATCTATTGCTTGCAGGATGTTTACTTCATGATATTGGAAAATGTGAGGAATTAAGCGGAGTTATTGGTACAACCTATACTAAGGAAGGGAGTTTAGTTGGGCATCTAGTTATTGGGGCTATGCTAGTTGATGAAGCAGCAAAAAAATTAAATATTGATGGAGAAGAAGTTCTTTTATTAAAACATTTAATTCTTTCACATCATGGAAAATTAGAATTTGGCTCACCAATACCTCCTTTAACCCGTGAGGCATTGATTCTATCTTTTATTGATGAAATAGATGCCAAAATGAAAGCGTTAGATAAAGCATTTAGTGAAATTGAAGGTGGAGAATTTACTAATAAGTTATTCGCCTTGGATGGAAGAATGTTTTATAAATTAAAAAGTGAAAAAGAAGAAAAATGATAATCGTTTATCGATTATCATTTTTTTGATTAATTAATAATATTTAGATTTTTCCTTTAAATTTTTCAACAATGCTAGGAAGGTTAACTTCTTTCATCGGACGATTTTCAATTCTTAAACCGTCGCTAGCATCATATCTAGGAATAACATGGACATGGAAATGAGGGACGCTTTGTCCAGCGGCTTCATAACAATTAGTAATAATATTCACACCCTTAGCTCCTAAAATTTCAACGTCAATCTGTCCAATTCTTTGGGCAACATTCATCACTTGATTCATGATAGTTTTAGGCGTAGATAACATCGATTGATAATGTTTTTTAGGCATAACCAAGGCGTGGCCATAAGTTAATGGAGCATTATCTAAAATAGCAATTACTTCATCATCTTCATATATTTTAGAAGAAGGGATAACGTTATCAACGATTTTGCAAAAGATACAATTTGGGTCAAAATTTTTGATCATATAAATAAACCTCTTTCTATTTATATATTATAGAATAAAAAAGATATTTGGATAATAAAAACCTCTAAAGAATTTCTTTAGAGGTTTATGATGATTAATCAAATAAATCTGGGAACTCGCTTTCAAAATAATCGTAAACATCTTGATCATAGTAATTAATATTAGATTGTTCAAGATAGTAAAGTAGAGCATTTTGAGTATAAGTTCCATCACTTGCGACGGTATAACCGATTTCGCGAGCATAGTTTTCAATTGCGCTTCTTTCTTCAGATGTAGCATCAGCACTTAAAGCAAGAGTATCTAATGAGACTTGATCAACAACTTCGATAACATAATATGAATCTTCATAGCTCCATAAAACTGAATCGAATTCGTTAGTATAAGTTCTTTTCTTTAAGAAAGTAGGACCGCCTTTAACAAATTGTTTCAAGTAATAACCATCGACAATATAAGGAGTATCTGGGTCAGTAGCTGTTTCAAATTCAGTTGCTAAACCATAAGAGAAGAGTTGGGTAACAATATTTGTATCTCCTAAATTAAAATCAGAAGAAGTACCCCATTCATTTGTTACATAATCATCAATCTTTAAAGCTTTAGTACGTTCAGCTAAACCTTCTTCAGGGCTATAGCTAACTCCATCTAAAGATGTAAATTCTTCATAAAGTGTTGAGTCGTTGGTATTTGGGTTATTAGTTAAATATGAATAATCATTTATTAAATCGCCATATAATGAGCCATCATAATATAAATAATCATCACCAGTTTTCCCATCAATATAAGATGCGAATTCACTTTCAATTACATTTGAAGGTGTTCCAAATACATCTTCAGCAAGGCTGCTAGCAAGCTCTTTAGTTTCATTATCTAAAGAAGAATTTTCACTATTTAATTCGTTATAATCGCCATTCCATGCTTCAATTAAAGCTGTATAGTCGATTTCTTTTTCATTTTGTTGAGAAACATATTCTTCAATAAATAATCTAACTAATTCCTCAGCATTGTTTTTATCATTATCTTGAATACGAACAAAGTTAACCTTTCTAGCTTGTGTTCTGCCGATCGATTGATATTGTCTTTCATAAATATAACTTTGAGTTAATAAATTTGAAATAATATCAGGCATAATTTGAACATTGATATAATCAACATAATGATATAAGTGTAAGAGTTGAGTGTCTCCACTAATAATTGCTTGATAATCAGATTCTGGATCGTAATCTCTTGTTACTAATGTTCCAAAGGTAAATCCAGCATTTTCAAATGTTTCTCTGTTACTTTCATTTTTGAAATCAGGTGTTTCATAAAGAATTTCAGGTTGAACGCTTGTACCGTTTTCGTTATAAACAGTAAACATTTGTTCGTAGATAGATTTTGCATATAAAACTTCGTAGAACTTATTATTTTTCATATAAGCAGCTACGACTGCTTCATCATAAAGACTTTTAACGATTTCCTTTTGAACAAGATTAATATAAGAAGCGATTCTTTCACGATATTCTTCGACGTTGCTCATCGAAACTTCTTCTTCATATTCAACTCTAGAACCAGTTGAAACCCAGTTCCAGTAGAACTTATGATTAGAAACGAAATCAAAGACGCTTTGGTCATTTTCTAAGTCGAGCCCTTCGATATAGACTTGACCATTGTCATCGACTCTATAATCACCAACATAAGCCTTAGCGATAGCTTCAGTTAAAATATCGCGTACACTTGTTGTATAATTATCGCCATTTTTGATTTGGTCGAAGATATATTTGATTGTGTTGTTATCTACTTCGACAGTTGTGCCATCGTCTTTAACAACAATTGGATCATCTGGGTTTGATAACTCAGCACTTACTTTTCCACAGCCACTTAATAAGAGGGCTGAAGATAATGCTAATAATGCAATTTTACCTTTTTTCATTGTCTTAACCTCCTATTAGTTATTATTTCCTTGACTGTTTGGATCAAGAGTAGTGGTGTAATAGCAAAGCTTACCGACTCCATAATAATCCATATCTCCAAAGTGAATAGCACAAGTTTCAGGAATTAATCCAATTTTTCTTTCTTCTTCTTGAGCGGTAATAACTTCATTATATTCATACCAATCATCAGTTAATGATTGCTCATTTGTTGCGTTGGTATCGAAAATATTAGTATTAATATATTGATCAACCATTGCCTGGACACGGTCATCAGCAGCTTTATAATTTCCTTCTGTTACCCATTGGAAGAGTTGGAAATCTTTATTGGTTGAAGTATAAGTTTCGTATCTATCACGAAGAGTAGAAACTCTTTCATCATAGCCGGTTAAGTCGGTATTTAATGAAGATCTTACAAATGTTGTTAATTGATTTCCTTCGCTATCAACTGGGAAGTCAGGATTGTAATATGGACGTCCATTAGAATCTTGACCGTTTTGAGTAAGTGGATTAACAGGTGCATAGTATTGATTGAGTTTGACACTAGCTGTTTCTTGATTTTCTAATGGTGACTTTTTAATTGCGATAAAGTGAATACCAGCATTGCTTGTTTCACTTCTGGCCATAATAATTGGATTACCTTCTTCATCAGCTAAAACTGGGTATTCTAATCCAGGGATATTAACGAAGTGATTTGCTTCACTTGTTCCTTCTTCGAAATAAAGGCTATCACCAAGTTTATAATCGCCATTTTCATCTAAATCAGAAGCGACTTCAACACCAGTATCAGTTAAAGTGTAATAGTGTTCTGGGTCATCAGTATTAACATTTGCATTGATGATGAAACCGATATTATGAGAGTTAAAATATTTGTTGAAAATAATATTACGAGGATAATAATTTGCATTTCCTTCGTTGACTGTTAATTCTTGACCGGTTGTTGGGTCTCTATAGGTTTCAACATTACGGTAGTTATATAATTCGACTATAGCACCATATGGAATGTAATTAACGCCGACATCAGTTAAGTTTTCTTGGACATCTTCAGGCATTAAGAACTTCTCAGACAATGTATTTGTGTTAGTTGCTGAATTAAAAATTGAATCAAATGTGTAAACGCCAAGTTTGAATTCATTAATGAAACTTTCATCTAAGTCCATTAAATGTTCACCTAAATTTTCAGCGCTAGCTGTATCGTCACTCAATCTTCTTGCTACATCGCCGAATGTATTAGTAGTAGTATTGGTTCTTGTTAATTCTCTAATTAATTCGTAAAGGTCAGCAGCATTTTGAGAAGAGATGTCGCCACTAGAATAATCTGAAGCGTCAGCATCAACCTTAATAAGAATATCTTTAACATGATATGGTAATTTTGTTTTTAAATAACCGTTTTCACCATAGACCATGTTATATTCATCGATGTCTTCTTGAGATGTACCAGAATCGACGTCGTCTTCAGGATTCCATTGTGAGAATGTATCATAAAATTCATCAGAGACAACCTCTTTCATTTGAGCTACTTCTTGATTTAAACGATATTGGCGTTCTCTTTCTTCGACTGATAATCCTTCAGCTGAAATTCCTAATGTATTAATAAGATAATCTTCCCAGGATGTATCAGCGTTATTTGCTTTATTCTTTTCATCAGCAACAATTCTATCAACTTCAGCTTGAACAGTGCCCATTTGATCAGCAAATTTACCACCATCAGAGAAAGCTTCGCGCAAAGCAACCTCATAAATAGCATTATAATATGCTTGAGCGGCATTACTACCATTATTACTTAAATATCTATCTAAGATATCTTGAGCAGTAATTTGGTCGGTAACTTGTGAGCCGGATGGAGTTTCATAAGTATAATCGATAATGAAATCTTCTTTTGCAGAGATTCCACAACCTGCTAATGCTATAGAAGAGAATGCTGTCAAGGCTAAAATCATTGATTTAGTACTTTTTTTCATATCTTTTTCCTTCCATAAAAATTACTATTTTAACAAATAGCGTTTATAATTTTATACTATAAGTATAAAAGTTTCAATAAACAAATAGACCACAAGGTTTTATTATTTTTGTCATATTATTTGTTAGTTAGCAATATTTGTTATAAAATACATAAGATTTATTAAGGTGAAGTAAGATGAAATGTTTAAAAATTAGAAATTTACATGCCAGTGTAGAAGGAAAAGAGATATTAAAAGGTGTCAATCTTGACATTAATGAAGATGAGACTTTAGCTTTGCTAGGACCTAATGGCCATGGTAAATCAACTCTCTTAGCTGTGATTATGGGCAATCCTAGATACAATGTTACAGAAGGATCGATTTATCTTGATGATGAAAATGTTTTAGAAATGAGCGTTGATGAAAGAAGCAAAAAAGGTCTTTTTCTCGCTTTTCAAAATCCTAGCGAAATTCCTGGCGTTGTTGCTGCTGATTTTTTTAAAGGAGCAATAAATACTAGAAGAGAAAGCAAAATCAAGCTCTTTGAATTTTATCGTTTGTTAGAAAATGCTTGTAAAGAGGTTAATTTGCCATTTGAAATGGTAAATCGCAACTTAAATGATGGGTTTAGTGGTGGTGAAAAGAAAAGAAATGAAATCTTACAAATGATTTTGCTTAATCCAAATATTGCTATGTTAGATGAAATTGACTCGGGGTTAGACGTAGACGCTATTAATGTAGTCAGTGATGCGATATTGAAAGAGCAAAAAGAAAAGGGGACAGGATTTTTGGTCATCTCTCACTATGCTAGACTTTTTGATTTGATTCATCCAACTAAGGCCGCAATAATGGTAAATGGACGTATTGTTTTAACTGGAAATGGTGATTTAATTAAAAGAATTGATAAAGAGGGCTATGAGTGGATTGAAAAAGAAACTGGTGTTTCTATCAAAAAAGAAGATGATCATTCAATGAATCGTGTTTCTATTGGAGCTTGTGCTACAAAGGAAGCTTTTAAAAATGTTAAGTAGTATTAAGGAATATAAATTAGATAATTTAAGTTCAAATTCAATATCGTTGGAAGTTGATAACAGCGTAGTTTTAATTTGCCCAGATAATTCAAATGTTACTATTGATATGAAAGATTTTAGTAGCGTAAATAATGTAGAAATAAAGGGTGGTCAAAATTCAAATATTCTTGTTAGATTTCTTTTCACGTGTAAAGATATTGAGTTAAATATTAAATCAGATGTTTCACGTGGAACCTTTTTGCATATCGTTTTAGCGGATTTTTCTAATGGAAATACGAAGGTAAATTCAAACATTAGTCTTTTAGAAGAAAAAGCGCATTCCACTTTTAATTTAGCCGTTTTATCTTCGCAAGAACAAACAAAAGTTTTTAATATATCTTTTGATCATCATGTTAGCAAAACCTACTCTGAAATTGATGCTTATGGTGTTAGCAAAGACAACTCGTTAATTAAAATTCTTGGAACTTCTCATATTGAAAATAAAGCTGATAAGAGTGAGGCCTCTCAAAAAGTTAAAGTTATTTTATTTGATGAAAAATCCCGAGCTATAGCTAATCCAATTTTGAAAATTGATAATAATGATATTAAGGCTAATCACGCTTGTGCGATTGGTTCTTTAAAAGAAGAGCATTTATATTATCTTTTATCGAGAGGAATTGAATTAAAGGAAGCTAGAGGACTAATTACTTTAGGTTATTTAATGCCTATTTCTTCCTATTTTGATAAAGATGATAGCGAATTTATAAAGAATTTAATTGGAGGTTCTTTTTAATATGATAGATGTAAAAGAAATAAGAAAAGATTTTCCGATTTATAAAAACCACGAAAATGATCAAAAACCTTTCATTTATTTGGATAATGCAGCTACAACATTAAAACCAAAATCAGTCATTGATGCTTGTTCTTATTATTATGAGTTTGATGGCGCTAATGCTCATCGAGGCGATTATGACCTTGCTTATAAAGTTGATAAGGAAGTAGAAAAATGTCGAAAACATATCGCTAGTTTTTTTAATTGCGAATTAAATAATGTTGTATTTACTAGCGGAACATCAATGTCTATGAATCTTGTAGCTTTTGGATATGGGATCAAGTATTTAAAAAAAGGTGATGAAATCCTTTTAACTGAAGCTGAACACGCCTCGAATGTATTACCTTGGTTTAAGGTTTCTGAGATGACTGGAGCAATTATTAGATATATTCCTTTAGATGATGATGGAAAATGTACTCCAGAGGCTTTAAGAAAAGTGATTAATAAAAATACTAAAGTTGTTTCAATTGCTCAAATTACCAATGTTTTAGGCTTTAAGATTGATATTAAGGAAATGAGCAAAATAGCTCATGAATTCGGAGCAATTTTAGTATGTGATGCTGCGCAAAGCGCTCCTCATATTAAAATTGATTTTAAAGATTTAGATTGTGATTTTTTATGTTTAAGCGCCCATAAATTGTGTGGACCAACTGGAATAGGTGCTTTGATTGGCAAATTTGATTTATTAAAGAAAATGGATCCATTTATGACTGGTGGTGGCGATAATGCTCGATTTGATATGTGTGGTAATGTTGCATATTTAGAACCTCCTGCCAAATTTGAAGCTGGAACTATGAATATTTCGGCTATTTATGGATTTGATGCTGCTTTAACTTATTTAGAAAAAATAGGAATGGACAATATTGAAGAACATGAGAAAAATCTCCATGAATACGCTATATCAAAAATTAAAAAAATAGATAATGTAATTTTATATAATGAACATGCTGATAGTGGAATAATTACCTTAAATGTTAAAGGTGTTTTTCCTCAAGATGAAGCTACTTATTTAAATAGTAAAGGTATTTTTGTACGTAGTGGTGAACATTGCGCAAAATTATTAAAAGACCGTTTAAAAACCTATGGTACTATTCGAGTTTCTTTGTATTTCTATAATGATAAAAATGACATTGATGCTTTAGTAGAAGCTTTAAAAAATGGAGGTAATTTCTTAGATGCTTTCTTTAACTGATGAAATGAAAAGGGAAATTATTATGGATCATTATTCCAATCCAAATAATAAAAATAAACCTCAAAATATGAATGATTATAAACAAATTAGAATGGATAGTGATAGTTGTATTGACGATATAACAATTTATTTAAAAGTTGAGAATGATAAGATTATAGACGCTCTTTTTGATGGTATCGCTTGTGCAATTTCTACATCATCGACAGATATTTTGTGTGATTTAATAAAAGGGAAATCTTATAAGGATGCCCTTTATATAATCGAACAGTATCAAAATATGCTTTTTGAGAAAGAATATGATGCATCAGTGTTAGATGAACTTATTGTTTTTAGCGAAACATATAAGCAAGCTGCAAGAATTAAATGTGCTAATATTGGAGCTGATGGAATTAGTAAAATTATAAATGGTGACAATAATGAGTAATAATAAGTTTGATGAAATAGATTTAAATCGTGAAAAATATGATTTTAAGGATAATGCTAAAAGCATTTTCACTACTGGCAAAGGTTTAAATGAAGATATTGTTCGACAAATCTCTCTTGCCAAAAATGAACCAGAATGGATGCTTAATTTTCGTTTGGATGCTTATCATAAATTCATTAAAATGCCATTCCCATCATTTGGACCTGAAGTTTCTTTTTTAGATTTCGATAGTTTTACATATTTTACACGTTATTCGCAAAACGAAGAAAAAACATGGAATGAAGTCCCTGAAGAAATTAAAAATACATTTAATAAATTAGGTATTCCTGAAGCTGAGCAAAAGTATTTAGCTGGAGCTGCAACGCAATATGAAAGCGAAGTTGTTTACCATAATATGTTAAAAGAAGTTGAAGAAAAAGGAGTTATATTTCTTTCTACAGATATGGCTTTAAAACTTTATCCTGATTTGGTTAAAAAATATTTTGGAACAGTTATTAACGTTGCAGATAATAAGTTTTCAGCGTTAAATGGGGCTGTTTGGAGCGGCGGAAGTTTTATTTATGTTCCTAAAGGTGTCAAACTTGAAAAGCCTCTTCAATCTTATTTTAGAATTAATAATGAAAAGACAGGTCAATTTGAACGTACTTTGATTATTGTTGACGAAGGTGCAGATGTTCATTATGTTGAGGGCTGTACCGCACCAATTTATTCTAAGGAATCTTTACATGCTGCAGTTGTCGAAATAATTGTCCATAAAAAAGGTAGATGTCGTTATTCAACTGTTCAAAACTGGTCTAATAATATCGTAAATTTAGTTACTAAACGTGCTGTCTGTTATGAAAATGCTAGTATGGAATGGATTGATGGCAATATTGGTAGCCAAATTAACATGAAATATCCAGCCTGCATTTTAAAAGGCGAAGGCGCTAAAGGACTATGTGTATCAATAGCTGTTGCTGGCAAAGGACAATTTCAAGATGCTGGAGCAAGAATGATTCATCAAGCTCCTAATACTTCTTCATCAATTATTTCTAAGTCAATTGTTAAAGATGGCGGAATTAGTAATTATCGTGGAACTGCCAGAATTCATAAAGAAGCTATTAATAGCAAGACTCATATTGAATGTGATACTTTAATTTTGGATAATATTTCAAAATCAGATACTATTCCTAAAAATGAGTGCCATAATAATTCGTCTTATTTAGAACATGAAGCAACTGTTTCTAAAATTGATGAAGATCAATTATTCTATTTAATGAGCCGCGGTATTTCCAAAAAGGATGCTACACAAATGATCGTTTTAGGATTTATAGAGCCTTTCTCTAAGGAGTTACCAATGGAATATGCTGTTGAATTAAATCAATTAATTAAATTAGATATGGATGGTAGCGTCGGTTAATGCTTAACGAAAATATTTTATCAACATATGATGTAATTGTTGTTGGAGCCGGTCATGCTGGTAATGAGGCAGCTTTAGCGTCTGCTAAATTAAAGAAAAAGACGTTATTAATAACGTTAAATTTTAAAATGGCCTCTAATATGCCATGTAATCCTTCTATTGGGGGAAGCGCCAAAGGTATAGTAGTTCGTGAAATAGATGCTTTAGGCGGATACATGGGAAAATGTGCAGACCAAGAGTATTTGCAAATGAAAATGTTAAATACAAAAAAAGGCCCTGGCGTTCAATGTTTAAGAGCCCAAGCTGATAAAAAAAGATATCCTTTCAATATGCAAAAACACCTTCTAAAAGCTGAAAATTTAGATATTTTTGAAGATGAAGTCATTTCCTTAATTAATGATGATCATAAAGTTTGTGGTGTTAAAACAAAAAGCGGGAGAGAGATTAATTCAAAGGCAGTTATTTTAGCAACCGGAACATATATGAATAGCGAAATTTTAAGAGGGCATCATAAAGAATGTAGCGGTCCTGATGGAGAAAAACCTTCGATTGGACTCTCTGATTATTTAAAATCAATGGGTTTGAAAATTCAACGTTTAAAAACCGGCACCCCACAAAGAATCGCTCGAGAGTCAATAGATTTTACTAAAGGTGAAATTCAATACGGCAATGTTGATGATCAAGGTTTTTCCTATGAATCTAAAGAGTTTATCCCTTTAGAAAAACAAATACCATGTTATTTAATTTATACAACGCCATTAACTCATAAAATTATTAATGAGCATTTATTAGAATCGGCGATGTATGGTGGAATGGTTCATGGAGTTGGTCCAAGATATTGCCCTTCGATTGAAGATAAAATTGTTCGTTTCTCAGATAAACCTCGTCATCAATTATTTTTAGAGCCTGAAAGTTACGATACGAATTCAATATATCTTCAAGGTTTTTCTACTTCAATGCCAGAAAATGTTCAAGATGAAATGGTTCATTCTCTCCCTGGATTAGAGAATGCAAAAATTTTGAAATACGCTTATGCAATTGAATATGATGCTTTAGATCCACTTGAATTTGATAATTCATTGATGGTTAAGAAATACCAAGGCCTATTTATTTCTGGCCAGATTTGTGGAACAAGCGGTTATGAAGAAGCTGCTGGTTTAGGATTGATGGCTGGAATTAATGCCTCCTTATTTATTGATAAAAAGGAGCCTTTTGTTTTAAGAAGAGATGAAGCTTATATTGGTGTAATGATTGATGATTTGATAACTAAAGGAACAAACGAACCATATAGATTACTTTCTTCTAGAGCTGAATATCGTTTACTTTTAAGACATGATAATGCTGATTTTCGTTTGTTAGAGAAGGGATATAAACTTGGTTTGATTGATAAAAAACGTTATCAAGATTTTTTAGATAAAAAAGGAAAGATTGAAAAAATTTATCATTTATTGGATGAAAAATTTTTCGGTGCTACTTCTAGGATTAATGATTATCTGGTTTCATTAGGATATGAAAAACTAACTTATGGAGTTAGTGCTAAAGAAGTTTTAAAAAGAAACAATGTAACCTATTCAGAATTAAAAAAATATTTAGATTTACCGAAAGAATATGAACTTGATCATATTGGGGAAGAACAACTTGAAATCTTTGTTAAATATGAAGGATATATTAAGAATCAAATGAAAGAAGCTCAAAAATTACATAAATTAGATGATATAAAATTGCCTAGTGAGATCAATTATTTGAATTTAGATGGTTTAGCTTTAGAAGCTCGACAAAAGTTTGAAAAAATAAAACCTAAAACTATTGGCCAAGCCAGTAGAATTAGTGGGGTAAATCCTTCTGATATTACTGTTTTGATAATGCATTTAAGAAAGAATAGATTAATTTAATATGGAAGTTAATGAGAAATTAAATAGATTTATGGAACTCGTTTTAAGTGAAAACGAGAAAATAAATTTAACATCAATTACCGATGTAAACGAATTTAAGGAAAAACATTTTGATGACTCCCTTTTGCCTAGCAAAATTTTTGATTTCAAAAATAAAAATATAATGGATTTAGGTAGTGGAGCAGGTTTTCCAGGCATTCCTTTGGCCATCGTTTTTCCAGATGCAAAATTTACTTTAGTTGAGCCCATATCAAAAAGATGTGCTTTCTTAAATCTAGTTGTTAAGGAGTTAGATTTAAAAAATGTCGAAGTTAAAAATTCTCGTTCTGAAGATTTACCAAAAGAAATTAAATATGACGTGATAATTTCTCGAGCAGTGAGTGAGCTGAAAATACTTTTAGAATTGTCCATTCCTTATTTAAAAGTAAATGGTACTTTAATCGCCTATAAAGGTAAAAGAGCTAACGAGGAAATTGAAGATGCCAAAAATGCATTTAAGATATTAAATGCTAAAATAGCTAATGTACAGCATGAGTTTATTGATCTAACTAATGAACGAAACAATTTATTCATTATTAAAACTGCAGAGTGCGATAAAAAGTTTCCACGAAATTATTCTCTTATTAAGAAAAAGCCATTGTAAACAATGGTTTTTTATTTGTCTTTTATAAGAAAAATGTTATTATTACTTTATAGAAAAGTTTTCACGTATAAAGTTTATGTCAAAAGTTATTGCGATAGCCAATCAAAAAGGAGGAGTTGGTAAAACAACAACCGCGATTAATCTTGCTGCTTCTTTAGCCTTAGATGAAAGAAGCGTTCTTTTGATTGATTTAGACCCACAAGGCAATTCATCAAGAGGCCTAGGGATAGATATAACTTTAATTAATAGGACGATTTTTAATGCTCTTATTTTAGATGCAGATGTTAATAAAGTAATTAGAAAAACAATGATTAAAAATCTTGATGTGATACCTTCTAATTTAAAATTATCTAATTTAGAAAGCGAATTATTATTAAAAAATTCAGGAGATGATACCTATTCTGTTTTAAAGAATATTATTTTAAAAATAAATAAAAAATATGATTATATCTTGATAGATTGCCCACCATCATTAGGCATTCTATGTTTGAATGCTTTAACTGCAGCTAATTCTGTGCTTATTCCAGTTCAATGTGAATATTTCGCGATGGAAGGTCTTGCACAAATATTAGCCACTATTAAAAGGGTTAAGCAGATTCAAAATCCAAATTTAACAATCGAAGGATTTTTATTAACGATGTACGAGGAAGAATCTCAATTATGCAATGAAGTAGTTAGCGAGGTTCGTGGTTTGTTTAAAGAAAATACTTTTTTAACAATTATTCCTCGTAATTTTTCTTTATCGGAATGTAGTGCTAGAGGATTACCAGCTTGTATTTATAAACCAACTAGTGCTGGATCAATCGCTTATAGCGACTTAGCCAAGGAGGTAATTCAAAATGAAAGAAAATAAGATTTTAAAAAATAGTTTGCGTAAACTAGTAAATCGTTTTGGACGTGAAGATTTTGTTTCGGCTATATTGAAAAATTCTCCTAAAGAGACGATACAGAATATTTCAATGAATGATATTGTGGATAATCACTATTTAAAAAAGGCCAAATTGGATGAGAATAAAATCAAAACTACCGAGGGCCAATTGGAGAATAATGTTTATTTAGATCCAATCATTCTTCGTTCATATAAGGATAAATATGAGGTTGTTGTAGGGCGTATTAAGTTTTATGCAGCTAAACATTTAAAAAAGGAAAAAATAAACTCAGTAGTATTAAGCTTATCTGATGAGGAATCGCTCCTTTTGATGCTAAAAGAAATGACTGATCGAAAAGCGATGAACATGTATGAATTAGCTTTAATTTGTTCGCACTTAAAAACCGATTTTAAATATAAAAATAAAGAATTATCTGATTTCTTAAATCAATCGCCTTCTCAGATTTCAAACCTCTTACAAATTTTAAATTTACCTGAGTCTGTTTTAGTAGATATTTCAATGAATAAGCTTTCTTATGGTCACGCAAAAGCTATTTCTCGTTTAGATAAAGAAGATGTTTTAAATTTAGTAAGTAAAATTTATGAATCTAGTTTATCCGTTAGGGAAACAGAAGAACTAGTTAGAAATCTTAAAGGGGTAGAAGTAAATCATCGCCAACATAAAAACGACTTAGCTACTAGCGATATTGAAACTAAAGAAGAGATTAAAAAAGAGATAGTTGATGAATCTCCTTTAAGAATTGATAATTTAAGCCTGACTTTGCGATTTAAAGATGAAAAAGCTTTAAATGAAGGCTTGAAAAGAATAAATAAATTAATCAAAAAGAAGAAAATAGTGTTAAAATAATAATTGAAAAATAAATTAACTTCAGGGTAATGTTTAATTCATAACTGGCGGTATACTCCGCGAGCTTAAATAAGCAGGAACTAGTGAAATTCTAGTAGCAACAGTATAGTCTGGATAGAAGAAGTTAGTAATCAAAAAAATTACCTCGATTTAATTTATTTTTTGGTTAAATCGAGGTTTTTTATGAATACAAGAAAAACAATTAATTTTATTGCAAGAATCGCTATTTTTGGAAGTTTAGCTATTATTCTTTATATGGTTCCTGGTTTACAATTTCCAATTATTCCAGGTTTAAGTTTTTTGCAGCTACATTTTGATGAAATTCCTTGCTTATTTGCTTCTTTTGCATTTGGGCCATTCACTGCTTCTTTTTTAATAATTTTAAAAGGATTATTTAAATTGATCCAAGATATTGGCTCGACAGGGGGAGTAGGTGTTTTAGCAGACATAATTTATGGGTTAGCCTTAGTTATTCCTACTGGACTTTTATATAAAAAATACCATACGTTTAATGGAACTTTATTATCCTTAGCAGCAGGAATTTTATCCTCTTTAATTTTTTCATGCTTCATCGGCTATTATTTAATCTATCCTTTATATGGAGTCGTTTTATTTGGAACAACAAACTATTATGACTCTTTAAATGTATTATATTTAAATTTGTTTAAGGCAGCCGATCCATCAATTAGCGGTCCTTTTGATTTAAAGATTTTATATGAATTTCTTTTACCTTTTAATTTAATTAAACTAGGTATAATCAGTGTCGTTACTATTGTAATTTATAAGCCTTTAGCATATTTGATTAAAAAATATCGTAAATAAAAGCTCCTCTTATCGAGGAGCTTATTTATTAATATCTTATTAAATACTATTTAGAAATAGCACCAGCTGGGCATGAAGCAACAGCTTCTTCAGCAACAGAATCATCGCATTCAGCAATAACTTCAGCTTTGTTATCAGCATCAAATGTAAAAACATCTGAATATGATCCAACACAAAGACCACAACCGACACATAAATCTTTATTAACAGTTAATTTAACAGCCATTTTGATTTCCTCCAATTGAATATAGTATAACATTAAAATTTATAAAAAAAATGGCTAATTTTGTTAGATAAAACTAACATGGCCTGATATTTATGTGAGTAAATCAGTCGTTAAAAATGGTAAAATGTAAAATATGGAATCAAGAAAAGAAAAGTATATAGATTATCGTAATGAAATTAAAAATTCTAGCTCATTAGAAACTATTAAAGCCAAAATAATAAAAGAAAGAAATAATGAAAAGAATAATGTAAATATTGCTTCATCATTAAATAAAACAAAAACGAGAAAGGATGATAAACTTTATCATGTTTATAATAAAAGGAGAACGATTAAAATAATATTTTATTGCTTTATTAGTTTATTGCTAATTGTTATAATCTTTCTCGTTATTTATTTTATTATTAGGGGGATTAATGGATAGAAAATTTATTTCAATTGCAATAGATGGCCCTTCAGCAAGTGGGAAATCAACAATCGCTAAACTTCTAGCCGCAAGATTAGGCTTTACTTATATTGATACTGGGGCAATGTATCGTGCTTTTACTTTGGCGATGATTTTAAAAGGTTTGAATCCTGAAGATGAAAAATTAGCTGAGAGCTTGATAAATGTAGTTGAAATTGAATTCGATTCAAATAATCATATTTTGCTAGATAATATCGATGTAAATGCTAGAATCCGCGATAATGATGTTGCGGATAATGTTTCTTATATCGCTTCATATAAAAATGTTCGTTTATTTTTAGTTGACCTTCAAAGAAAGATTGCTTCAGGTAAAAATGTTGTAATGGATGGAAGAGACATCGGAACTTATGTTTTAAAAGATGCTGAAATAAAGATATTTATGATTGCTGATGTGAATGAAAGGGCGAAAAGAAGATATATACAAAATAAGGAAAATAATCGCGAAACTAGTTTTGAAGAATGCTTAGAGAACATTAAAAAAAGAGATTATATTGATTCTCATCGTTCTTTTTGTCCTCTTCAACCTGCTAAAGATTCAATAACACTAGATACGACAAATTTAACTATTGAAGAAGTTGTCAATAAGATTGATGAAATTATTGTTAATAAGGGGTATAAAGAATGTCTTTGCCATTAGTTGCTGTTGTCGGTTCGCCTAGTGTAGGCAAATCAACTATTTTTAATCGAATTATAGGTGAGAAAAAGGCTATAGTTGAAGAAACTCGAGGAGTTACAAGAGACCGTCTTTATGCTCGTACGAAATGGTTAACAGTTCCTTTTAATGTGGTTGATACTGGTGGAATTGAGGTTGAAAATAAACCTTTTCAAGAACAAATTAGAATACAAGCTCAAATAGCCATTGACGAAGCTGATGTCGTTGTTTTTGTTGTTGATGGGAAAATTGGCTTAAGCGAAGATGATCGTTTAATTGCTAAAATGCTTCAAAAAGCTAATAAAAAAACAATTTTAGTTGTTAATAAGATAGATAATATAGATCAAATAGCTAATATTTATGAATTTTATGCTCTTTCTTTAGGTGATCCAATTGCTACTAGCGGCGAGCATGGAATTGGAATAGGTGATCTTTTAGATAAAATTATAGAATTATTGCCTCGCGAAATTGAAGTTAAGGAAGAAAAAGGGATTTCGTTTTCATTAATTGGACGTCCAAATGTTGGTAAATCTTCCCTTTTTAATCGACTAATTTCTCAAGATAGAGTAATTGTTTCAAATATTGAAGGAACTACTCGTGATTCGATTGATACAACCTTTACTTATAAAGACAAACTTTATTCAGTTATTGACACTGCTGGATTAAAAAAAAGAGGCAAAATTTATGAAAGTGTAGATAAATATGCCGCTTTAAGAGCTTTAAGAAGCATTGATAAATCTGATATCGCCTTATTATTAATCGATGGAAAAGATGGAATTAGAGAACAAGATAAACATGTTGTCGGCTATGCAATAGAGGCTAAAAAAGCGATTATAGTTATTATTAATAAATGCGATTTAATTGAAGATTTAAATGAATTTAAAAAGGAATTTAAAGAAAAATTTACTACTGAATTTAAATTTTTAGATTATGTTCCGTTAATATTTATTTCAACAGTTAAATTTAATGATAAAGTGAAAGATGAAATCTTTAAAGCTATTGACCAAGTTTACGAATCATATACTTTTCAAATAAAGACACCCGTTTTAAATGATATCATTCAAGAAGCTCAAATGATGAATGAAACTCCTAATTTTAATGGCGGAAGATGTCGTATTTATTATGCCCAACAAATTTCTTCAAAGCCTTTAACTATCGCTCTTTTTGTCAATGAACCTACTTGGATGCATTTCTCCTATTTAAGATATCTAGAAAATCGTTTAAGAGAGTCTTTTGAGCTAATTGGCTCGCCAATTAACCTAGTTTTACGTAAAAGAAAGTAGATTTTATTAAAAAAATCTATTTTTTAACTTTTAAAATATTTACAAGGTTTTTCATATATGTTTTAATAAATTTAGCAAAATTATGCAAATTTTCATTTCTTTAAGGAGAATACACAATGAATAAAGCCGAATTAATTGTCGCTGTTAGTGAAACCACAAAATTATCAAAAAAGGACACTGAAAAAGTAATCGATGCTTTTTTTGATGAGATTTCTCACGCTTTAGAACATGGGGAAGTTGTTAAAGTTTCTGGATTTGGCGCTTTTAGTGTTAAGTCAAGAAAGGAAAGAGTAGGTACTTCACCAGTTAATGGTGAAAAAATCAAAATTCCTGCAACAAAAACTGTTGGATTTAAACCTTCTAAAAGTTTAAAAGACTTAGTTAAATAATTAGGATGATTAAGCTAGTTAAAACTAGCTTTTTTCATAGTTTATGAACAATATTTTTGATCATTATAAAAAAATTTTTTCAAAAAACGGTTTTCGTTTATATATGATTGGCTCTTCAAGTAGAGATTATCTTTTAAAGCGAGAAATCAAAGATTATGATTTTGTAACTGATGCAAAACCAGAAGAAATTGTTTTATTTTTAGATAATTTTAATGATAGTTTCAAAAAATATGGGGTAATTAAGACAAAATATTTATCTAAAAATATAGATATTGTTACTTTAAGGAAGGAAAAAGATTATTTAGATTCTCGTCATCCTAATAAAATTGAGTTTATTAATGATATTTATCTAGATTATTTAAGACGCGATTTTACCATTAATGCTATTTATATTGATGAAAAATATCAAATAATCGACCCTTCAAAAACAGGAGTAGAAGATTTAAATAATCGTTATTTGCGATTTATTAAGGAGCCATTAGAAAGTATTAAAGAAGATCCTTTAAGAATTTTAAGAGCTTATCGTTTTATTAAAGAATATGATTTAAAAATTGATCAAAAAGTGTTAAAAATATTAAAGGAAAATGAAAATTTATTAAGCTTAATCAATCAAAATAAAATAAAGGAAGAATTAAGCAAAATGAATCGAATTTAGGTATTTTATGAATAATAAATTGAGTGGAATTAATTTTACATATTTGCTTTTAGAATATTATAAAGAGTTAAATATATCTAATAATGAACTATTAGTTTTATTAATGTCAGATCATTTAATTAATGATGGCAATAAAATGATTACCAATGAATTGTTAGAATTAAAGCTTGATCTCCCATTTTTTGAGATTGATGAAGCTTTTAATTCTTTGTTAACTAAAAAATATATATTTTATGAAACTAACGAGAATGAATTCGTAACTTCATTAAAAAATATTAAGGAAATATTATTAGATAAATTTAAAAGCGATTTATTAATTAGCGATAAAAAACAAGATGCTGCTAGCCATGAGATAAAATTAAGAGTTATTTCTACTTTTGAGCATTATTTTGATCGCCCTTTATCAAAAAGTGAAAAAAATATGATTGAAAAATGGTTAGATAATGAAATTGAAGAAGAAACTATTATCGATGCTTTAAAAGATGCTTATAATCTTAATCAATTAAATTTAAGTAAAATTGATAAATTAATTGCTAAAAAGATAAGTAAAGACGATGAATAAAATAGATAAAAGAAATCTCATTCAATCATATTTTAATGAATTGCTTCCAAATGCTAGTTGTGAGTTAAATTATACTAAAGATTATGAACTTCTAATCGCCGTTACTTTAAGTGCGCAAACGACCGATAAAAAAGTTAATGAAGTCGATAAAATTTTATTTAATAAATATCCTAGTTTAGAAGAATTAGATAAAGCTAGTTTAAAAGAAATTGAAGATGTTATTAAGTATCTAGGATTATATAAAAATAAAGCTATCGCAATAAAAGATATAGCTCATCAATTAATTTATAAGTTCGATAAAAAAGTTCCTAATAATAAAAAAGATTTAATGTCGATGAAAGGTGTTGGCAATAAAGTTGCTAATGTAATATTGATCGAACTTTTTGATAAGGAAGAATTTCCTGTCGATACTCATGTTTTTCGTTTAGCTAAAAGATTGGGCTTAGCTAATGAAAATGATTCGATAATATTAGTCGAAGAAAAACTTAAAAAATTTTTCGATAAAAAAGATTATAAATTGTTGCATCATCAATTTATTCATTTTGGACGTTATTATTGTAAAGCGATTAATCCAATTTGTAATAACTGCAAATTACAAGCGGTTTGTAAGTATATTAAAAAAGCTGATCGATAACTTTTAAATAATCAAGTTTTGGATAAATTGAAATCTCGAGCTCATGCCCGTGTTCGATAAATTCATTTAAAGGAATTGATTTTTTATTAGATTTTAAATAATTTTTTAAATCTTTAATAAAGTATAAAAAATATCGATTCAACGAAGTAAAAGAAACGATAATAAAAGCTATTCCACCCATTTCATCAACTTTATTAAGGTGTTTTATTTGCATTGAATTAAGATTATTTAAAGGAAATGATGTTTTTGATTTGGTTTCTTTAGCTTCGAAATCTAAATATTTTCCTTTATAAAGTCCATTATAATCAGTAGTAGAAGGCTTTTCAAAATAGGCTTCAGTTATTATATTTTCTTTATTAGTTTTAACTACATGAATTGGAGTTGGCTTTTTATAAATGAGTGCTTTTTCATTAAAAATATAGAATTTGTTTGTGTCATTGATCAATTTTTCTAAAGATAGTCCACGGTTTTTATGTGAATCAGGTTTTTTATTCGTTTTTTCTTTAAAATTAGTAATATTAAATGGATAATTTATCATTTTAGATCCTCTTCAATATATGAAATAAAATCTTTATAGGTTACCTTTTGTTCACTTTCTAATTTTTTAATAATTTTTTTAAACGGATTAGCCAATGAAGGTGAATTTTTTAAAACCTTAATATATTCATTTTTTAAAATAGTATGTTTTTTCAAAAATGATTGATAAAGATGCATTAAATTGATGGCGTCTGTTTCTGGATCATGTAAATTTTGATCGATATTTGTTTGAAAAATTCTTAAAGCATCAACTAATGATAAAGGCGTATTTTTTTCACTTTTGACATAATGCGATAAAACTTTGGAAAAATCTATTGAATTATTTAATATTCGAGCGATAAACTCATTTTCATTAAGCTTATTTTTATTGCGACTATTATGTAAAAGATGAACATCAAAATTACCATAATGAAAAAACTTAACGCTATCTTTACCAACATAGGATTCAAGTTTTTTAATTGCTAAATTAAATGAAAGCCCCTTTTTGTTTAGTAATTCATTACTAATTCCAGTTAAATTAGTAATGAAATCGCCAACATCTTCATCAATTTTGATATAGCATTTAAATGGATTATAAGTTTTTTTAATTAAATTTTTATTATCTAAATCAACTTTTATGGCCCCGATGGCAATAATTTCTTGACCATATTGCGAGCCTTCAAAATCTATAAAAACAATACTTTTAAAACTATTTAAAATGCGATTGATTTCTTTCATAAATATAATAATAGTATAGCGATTAATTTTTAAAATACTACTTATATTTCCTTAGAAAAAGTAATATCTATTGATAATTCTTTTATAATTAAAAAGATAGTTTTATAATAATTTTCGGAGGAAATAAATATGAAATTTATTGTTGAAACAAGTGCAAGACATATTCATTTAACACAAGAAGCTTTGGAACATTTATGCGGGGAAGGCTTCCGATTAGAAGTTAAAAAGGAATTATCACAACCTGGACAATTTGCGTCCAATACTAAATTAGATATCGTAGGTCCAAAAAATACAATTAAAGGGGTTTCTATTCTTGGGCCAGTTAGAAAAGAAAATCAAGTTGAAGTAAGCGCTACTGATGCTAGAACTTTAGGCGTTAAAGCTCCTATTAGAGAATCTGGAGATGTTAAAGGAAGTGCACCTATTAAGATTATTAACCCTTTAAATGGCCACGAATTAGATTTAGCTGAAGGTTGTATTATCGCTAAAAGACACATCCATATGACTCCAGAAGATGCCGAAGCTTTCGGCGTAAAAAATGGCGAGATAGTCAGTGTTTCTACTGGCGGAGAAGGTAGAAAAGTTGTTTTTGGTGACACTGTAGTTAGAGTTTCTCCAAATTATAGACTCGCAATGCATATTGATACTGACGAATCTAATGCTGGAAATTGCTTCGGCGAAATGTATGGAGAAATTGTAAAATAATGTTAAAAACTATTATCCATAAAAATTTTGGAACTTGTTCAAGAGAAATTGAATTAAAATATGACACTGAAACCAATAAGATTGTTGATTTTGTGATTATTGGCGGATGCAATGGGAATTTAAAAGGAATTAAAGCCTTAATTTTAAATCGTGATATTGATGAGGTTCACGATTTATTAAAAGGCATTAAATGCGGAACAAGGGAAACATCTTGTCCTGACCAAATTGCTTTAGCAATAGAAGAGATTAAAGCAGCTAATTAGTTGTTTTTATTAATCTATTTATTTATAATAAGAAAACTTATCAAGAACCATATTAAGCTAGGTGAAAAAGTATGGTAGCAACTCTATTAAAATAGTAAGTGCTTCTTAGCAGCAAAGTTATCCACACTTTGAACGATAAGCGAAGATATTAAATACTTTAATAGCCTTCCTAAAAGTGGAAGGCTTTTTTATAGGAGAAATATATTTATGAATAACGATTTAAAGATTTTATTTACAAGCGAATCAGTAAGTGAAGGACATCCTGATAAAGTGTGCGATCAAATTAGTGATGCAATTTTAGATGCTTGTTTGAATGAAGATCCAGGTTCACACGTTGCTTGTGAATGTTTTGTTTCAAAAGATTTTTTATTAATTGGCGGAGAAACTACGACAAAAGCCAAGATAGATTATGAAAAAATAGCTAGAGATGTCATAAAAGAAATCGGATATGACAATGACGAGTTAGGCTTTAATTATAAAAACTTAAAAATAATCAATATAATAAATAGCCAATCACCAGATATTAATATGGGAATTAATCGCGGGAATATATTGGAACAAGGCGCGGGAGATCAAGGAATTATGTTTGGCTATGCGACTAATGAAAATGAAGGTTATATGCCTTTAGCGATTGTAATTGCTCATAAATTAGTAAGAGAGGCAACGAGATTAAGAAAAAATGGCGAATTTAAATATTCTAGACCAGATATGAAATCTCAAGTTACAATCGATTACTCTATTCAGACACCAAAAATTGATACTATTTTAATGTCTTGCCAACATGATCCAGATTTTGATGAAAATGAATTCAAAGATTTTATTTTAAATAAAATTATGATTCCTGTTGTAAAATCTTTTAATTTAAATACTGAATTTAAATTTTTAATTAATCCAACTGGTCGTTTTGTTATTGGTGGACCAATGGGGGATACCGGATTAACTGGTAGAAAAATTATTGTTGATACATATGGCGGTAGTGCTAGACATGGCGGAGGATGTTTTTCAGGAAAAGATCCATCAAAAGTAGATCGAAGTGCAGCATATTATGCTAGATATATGGCGAAAAATTTAGTTGCTGCTGGTATAGCAGAACGTTTAGAAATTCAATTATCTTATGCTATAGGAAAAGCTGAACCAATCTCAATTTCAGTTTCAACTTTTAAAACATCACATTATAAAGATGAAGTGATATTAGACATAATTGATAAGGTTTTTGATGCTAGACCTGGTGTAATAATTGATAAGTTTAATTTAACAAAACCTTCTTTTTCTTATAAATCGTTAGCTGCTTATGGGCATTTTGGTAGACCTGATTTAGATTTGCCATGGGAAAAATTAGATAAAGTAGAAGAAATTAAAAATCTCATTAAAAATTATTAATTCATTTTTATTATTTAAATTATCCTTTTAGTTAATAGAGATTAGTATATTTCTAGTAGTTTTATAGGCATTAATTAGTATTAGTATTTCCACGTGGAAATATAAAATAATTCTAAATAAATGCTTACAATTTAATTTTATATGTTATAATTAAATTAATCTTAAAATACATAGGAGGAATAATTATGAAGTATCAAATTATTGGTAAGAATATTGTCGTCACTGAAGCTATCTCTGACGCAATTATTAAAAAACTTTCCAGAATGGATAAATATTTTAAGAATGACGAAAATGTTGATTGTAGAGCTGTTGTAAGAAGTTATAAAAACGGCGCAAAAGTTGAAGTAACTATTTTTACTCCTGATACTACTTTTAGAGCTGAAGTCAAAGATGAAGATTTATATAATGCAATCGATGAATCAATTGATAAGTTACAAGGTCAAATGAGAAAATTAAAAACTCAATTGCAAAGAAGATATGAACATCAAGGATTAGGTAAGGCATTATTATATGATGTTTTAGAAGGTGATGAGGATATTAGTGAAGGAGAAGTTGTTAGAACTAAAAATCTTGACTTACGTCCAATTACTTTAGATGAAGCCATTGTTGAAATGGAAGCAATCGATCATGATTTCTATTTATATTTAGATACTGATGATGAAAAAATCAGCTTAGTTTATCGCCGTAAGGAAGGCGGATACGGATTACTTCAAGCCGATAACAAGGTTGAAATAAAATAGTTTGTATTAAAATAAGAAAATAAAATATAATAAACTTGCACATAAATAGTGCAAGTTTTTTATTTATGAATAAGATTATCGCAACTGATTTAGATGGCACTTTATTTTATCCTAAAGACCATAGAAATATTATATGCAAACAAAACCTTTACTTTGTTCAATCTTTCATTGATCATGGGGGCAAATTAATTATAGTTAGTGGTCGTTCTCTTTCTTATGGGTTGAAAGTAAAAGAAGTTATTAATCGAAATATAGATATTGTTCCATATAATGGAGCATGCATTTATCAAAATAACCAGCTTGTATATAGTAAAAATATTTCAAATAATGAAGTAGAAAGTATTATTAATGATTTATTTTCATCTTATAAATTGATGGCTATTGTTTTATTTACAAATGATGGAATCTTTTTAAGATTAAGGAAAGATTCTAAGTTTTTCCGCTTTTGTGCTAAATTTTATTTTAAAAGTCAAAGAGCGCTAGCCGAGGATGTTCATATAGAAAAAGAGGAATATCAAAAAGCTCTTAAAGAAAAAGAAATCTATAAAGTTTTAGTTTTGTTTGGTTTATCTAATAAAAGTAAAAAACGCGCTTTAGAAGCAAATAAAGTTATACGAAATAGCTACGAAAATGTTGAATCTTCCTGGTCCAGTTTTTGCGTTGAGATAACTTCGAAAGGCTGCTCTAAAGGGAATGCTATTAAAAGATATTGCGAATTAAATAATATAAATAAGGATGAAGTTTATGTAGTTGGCGATAGTGGAAATGACATTTCAATGTTTAAAGAATTTCATGAGCATTCCTTTGCGATGTCTCATGCTGCTAAAACAGTTAAAAAATACGCAAAGTATAACCTAGATAAATATGAAGATTTAACTAGATATATTTATGAAAAATAGTAAAATATATAAGACAAAGGAGATTTTTTATTTAATATGTTACCAATTAGTAGAGTTATTGTCTCATTAGTTTATTACAATTCTTTAGTTAGAGATACTTTAGAATATACTATTCGACGTGATAAATTTGACGTCCGTTTTTATGATTATAAAAAGAATGGTATTGTTAATGAACCAAAATTAAACACCCCATTAAAAAGTTTCTTAGACTCCAATGGAGAAAAAGGCGCTAAATTAAAAGAATTAATTGAAGATTTTGCTAATACATTATATGGCGATGATTCAACCATCTTACATCGCGAAAATGATACAGTTCGTGTTGACCACAACCAAGATGTTACAATTTTTTCAAAAACAATCCCTCTTCATGAACAAATCAATGCTGTAATTAGAGTTCATGACAAATTTAGAAAAGATAATAATTTAATTGATGATTCAATTACTACACTTTTAGATAAAGATGAAAAATTCTATCGTGCGGTTGTTTTATTCTCTCTTTTACATACTATTTATGCTAAATTTGGCGAATTTAATAAAGATATGAAAGATAACAATGGTCAAAAAGGACCTGGCGCAACCTTCATTGAAAAAGAATTAAATGAATTAGTCAGATTATTCTATCTTTCTAAAGTTAACGCTACTTGTAAAGAAGCTATTTATACAGATTCTTTAGATTTAGTAGAACACCTTATTGAAATGATGAATGGAAGACGCGAACTTCCTAAAGGAAAAACTTTTGCTGATGTTTATTCTGAAGCTAATGCGAGAGTTAATGAATATTTAATTCTTGCTGAAGACGAATGGAAGAAAGTTTATCAACCATGCGTTAGTGAAATGATTAAGGATAATCAAGAGGCTCGTGCTAAAGCTGAAGCTGAAGGTGTTAATCAAGAAGTTGAAAAGAAAGAAGTTAAATAATGAAAAAAGAAAAAGCTTTAAAAAATAAGAAAAACTTTTTTAAGACTTTTAGTATCAAGCAATTAGTTGCTTTCATCATTGCTTTATTATTCATTGCTTTAGGCTTAATTTTTGTTGTTTTAGGCTTAATCGATGATTATACGAATATTTATGGTTCGGTTTTAACGACTCCTAACGAATCAATGAAAGCGATGATGGGTGGCGTTGGATTTACTTGGTTCGGAGTTATTATCACATTCTTAGGTTCGATTGTATTAGCTATTTCTTTATCGCTCGCATCAAAATTTGAAGATCGCGAGAGAGAGAAAGAAGCTCGAAGAAGACAACGTCTTGAATCAATGTCACAAAAAGTCAATTTTGAGTCAACTATTGAAGATTCAACTATTAATAACAAAGAGTAAGTTAAAACTTACTCTTTTTAATTAAAAAAACCTTATATTTTATTGTAAAATATAAGGTATAAATTTTATTTGGCGGAGAAAGGGGGATTTGAACCCCCGCGCCTGTTACAGCCTACGAGCTTTCCAAGCCCGCCCCT
>CASEST010000007.1 GCA_949290725.1 uncultured bacterium | reverse complement strand
TACTTGATTATTTATTAACATAAAAACCCCCAATTACACATTACATCGCCTCGATGTTTTGTGCAACTTTTGGGGGTATCTTCAAGAAAAATGGTGCCGACTAAAGGCTTCGAACCTTCGACCTACGCGTTACGAGTGCGTTGCTCTACCAGCTGAGCTAAGTCGGCGCAATTATTATTATAATTAAAATAGATGATAATATTAAGAAATTTTTAACTAATATAAAAAAACATTTGCTTTTATCTTTAGTCAATGGTATATTAATTAAGCGTTGGGTATTTAGCTCAGCTGGGAGAGCATCTGTTTGACGTACAGAAGGTCATAGGTTCGATCCCTATAGTACCCACCACTTGATTGCAATTGATTAGGCAAACTAATCTTTATATATAGATTCGTCATCATTAAGATGACTTTTTTTATACGAAAAATAGCCTAGTATTTAATACTAGGCTATTTAGTTTAAATATAACTAAATTTATAAAACTACTAAAAATCGACTAAAATTATAAATTATTATCTTTATCTACTTTAATATATTTAATATATTCATACTGAGGAAAAGAAGATGATATTTCATTCATCTGCTTAGTTAATTCTTCCCAGAGATATTTTTTATTTTCAATAGAACTTTTATCTTTTAGCGGAGCGATTGGTTTACCTACTATTAAAGTTCTTTTTGGTTTTCCATTCTTTCTTCTAGGTTTACGATAACAAGTAACAACTGGAAGGATAGGAGTATTAAATTTAGCTGGATAATGAAGAGTAGCAACTCTTAAAGGCCTAATTTTAGTATAATATGGCCAAATGTGAGCTTCAGGATAAATAATAATGCTTTGTTTTTTCTTCTTTAGATAATATTCCATTCCTTTCATCATATTAGCTTGTCCTTTTACACTAGTAGCTAAAGGAATTAAGCCTAGCATTTTAACTATTGCGCCTAAAAATTTAGAAGAAAGCATATCAGGATTAGCGATCACATTCACCATTTTACGTCTTATAACAAGAGCTTGAATATCGAAGGCATCTTGATTCGCAGTATGGTTTCCATAGATAAAACCACCTGTATCCATTTCTTTACACACTTTATAAAAGGCTTTAACATTTTCTCTGCCTTTAACTTTAGTTCCATTAAAAATACAATAACCAGTTAAAATGGTATGGCAAAGTCCCCAAAAAATAATTGGCCCGAATATTTGTTGTATCCAATTCCTTTTATAATTGTAATCATTAGGAAGAATGTATTTTTCCTTAAAAGTTACATTACCGAAATCGTCATTTAATTCGTCACTATAATAATAGACGCGTTGTTTATCCTTTTTTATTACCATTGATATTCTTTAACGCCTCCTTATTTAAGATTTTTCCTTCATGATCGATTTTGTCCCAACTTGTTCTTTTATATTTATGAACTAAGCCATCAAAAAAAGCAGATAGAAAATCAAAAAAGAAGAAGAAATAAGTAAGCATAACCTTTAATTTAGTTCTAATTTTTAACTTTAATATTTTATCTGAGATAACAAAGGTAATAAAAGCAACTAAGGCAAAAGCAATATAGATAATCATAAAATAAACTATCATCCAAATAAGCATTGTCAAAGGAACGAGCTCAGTCCTAAATTCTACATAAAAAGCTGAATAAACTATTGAAGCAATAAATAAAACAAACGATATAAAAAAAGCTACACCTGCTAAAACAGCCATCAAAACAATTGGATAAATAGATACATTGAATTCAAATAATGAGACATTTTGCATCCTTTTAGATAAACATTGGTAATCAGGCATATTTTTATTTTTAAATTTTTTATCATTAGAAAAATATCCCCAAACCCATCTTATGTGTTGCTTATGGATTACTTTCATCGTTGTTGGTTGTTCATCATAATATTGTGCAATGGGATAATAACGCATAGAGATATTGTGATAATAACAATATTTAGTTAATTCAACATCTTCAGTCATTCCATTGAAAATCCAACCATTTTCATTATCAATAACATCAAAATCAATATAATAACCTGTACCAGTAAGGGTCATTTTTTTAAAAAGCCTACTTCTTCCTTTGCTAGTGAATTGATTCATATACGCAAATAAAGTTGCGCTACAAGCGCTAACCCAGTTTTGAGATGTATTAGTAAAATTTCGATAGCCCATTCCAACTTTATAGCCTTGATTTTTAACATCGTTCATTAAATCGATATAATTGCTTTCTAAGACATTATCAGCATCAAAAACCATAAAAGCATCATATTTAAAGTTTTTCTCTTTAATATATTTATAGGCTTCATCTAAAGCAAAACCCTTCGTTCTTTTATTAACCAAATCCTTACGAATAATCACAGTATAGCCAAATTTTTTAGTTATTTTAACAGTAGGATCATCTTTAGATTCAACAATTACATAAACATCAAATAAATCGCTTGGATAAGTTTGATTTTTTAAGGATTCTAAAATATTGGCAATAACTTTATCTTCATTTCTAGCAGGAACTAAGACAGCATATTTATATTTAATTTTTCCTTTTGCTAAAATCTTATCTTTGGTTAAAGAGTTACAAAAATAAGCGAAAAAATACCAAAATAGGCATAAGAAAATAAATAAAGCTAATAAAACTGCATATAATAAGTATTCAGCTGACGATGTAAAAAATAAAACTAATTCTTCGCCACTCATATACTAATATTATATTTGTTATACAATGAAAATCAATTTATTTTAAAAATCCAAAACAATTAATACTATGTTATCTAGTATTTAAAACTAAAAAATATTATTTGAATATTATCGCTTTTTCATAATTCGATATTTTATACTACTTTTTCTAAAATTTTTAAAATAACCAATATCTAGTATTAATAAATGACAAATTAAGCAATAAAAAAACTTGGTTAGAAACCAAGTTTATATTAATCAAATGGTTGCGAGGGTAGGATTTGAACCTACGACCTCAGGGTTATGAGCCCTACAAGCTACCAGACTGCTCTACCTCGCGATATCGGATATATAAATGAAAGTGGCGGAGAAAGAGGGATTCGAACCCTCGCAGGACTTGCATCCTCTATCGGTTTTCAAGACCGACCCCTTCAGCCACTTGGGTATTTCTCCACATGGTGGACCATCTAGGACTTGAACCCAGAACCTAACCGTTATGAGCGGTCCGCTCTAACCAATTGCGCTAATGGT
>CASEST010000006.1 GCA_949290725.1 uncultured bacterium | reverse complement strand
TACTTGATTATTTATTAACATAAAAACCCCCAATTACACATTACATCGCCTCGATGTTTTGTGCAACTTTTGGGGGTATCTTCAAGATATTTGGTGGAGCTTGCCAGGATCGAACTGGTGACCTCTTCCATGCCATGGAAGCGCTCTCCCAACTGAGCTAAAGCCCCAAGCCTTATAATTCTATTATAAAAGTAGTGATAAAACAATATTTTCTTAATCTTTATATTTACTTTTTGCAAAGATCTCATTAACTGCGGTTTGAAGATGAAGTTGGGCTTTTTTGTGCTCATCATTACTAGTAGCATTTTTGAGTTTATTCAATGCGTCTTGTTGAGCTTTTTGAGCTTTTATGAGGTCAATCTCCTCAACAGGAATAATTGAATTTAATAATAAAACAGCTTTATTTTCTTCTTCAACAAAATGGATAGCTCCTCCACCGACTGCATAATGTTTGATAGTGTTATCGCGATGAGTGATAGTTAAAATGGAAATTTCAATATTTGCAATATATTCGCAATGAAAAGGAAGAAGTTCAATTTCCCCACTATCGGTTTTAATAATCAGTGAGCGAACATCTTCAATATCAGTAGTTTTATAAGGTGTTATCAATTTTAAAAAGATTAAATTTTTATCCATTTTTTACTTCATTAATAATTTTACTTTCATCGCGTAATTTTTTATCTTTAGCAATTACTTCATCAAAGGTACCAACATATAAAAAGGCATTTTCTAAAAGATTATCACCTTCTCCATTTAATATTCTTTCAAAAGAAGAAATGGTATCTTCTAATTTTACATATTTTCCAGGCGTACCTAAAAAAGCTTCAGCAACATAAAAAGGCTGAGATAAAAAGTTTCTAATTCTTCTAGCTCTTGCAACAGTTAATTTATCTTCATCGCTTAATTCATCAATTCCTAAAATTGCAATAATATCTTGTAAATCCTTATATCTTTGTAAAGTGGCTTGAATTCTTCTAGCGACATTATAATGTCTTTTTCCAACGATATTTGGATCAAGAATATTTGATGAGGATTCGAGTGGATCAACTGCAGGATATATTCCTAAAGCAGCCGTATTTCTATCTAAAACTGTTTTTGCATCTAAATGAGCAAAAGTAGTGGCTGGTGCTGGATCGGTTAAATCATCTGCAGGAACATAAACGGCTTGTATTGAAGTGATTGAACCATCTCTAGTTGAAGCGATTCTTTCTTGAAGTTCTCCCATCTCGGTAGCTAATGTTGGTTGATAACCGACAGCAGAAGGCATTCTTCCTAATAGAGCGCTGACTTCACTTCCAGCTTGAGTAAAACGGAAAATATTATCAATAAATAGCAAAACATCTTGATGAGCAACATCTCTAAACCATTCAGCCATTGTTAAGGCGGATAATGGGGCTCGCATTCTAACTCCTGGAGATTCGTTCATTTGTCCAAAAACTAAAGCAGTATTTTTTAAAACGCCGCTTTCTTTCATTTCGTTATATAAATCGTTACCTTCTCTGCTTCTTTCACCTACTCCAGCAAAAATAGATGTACCTCCAGCATTAGAAATATTATGAATTAATTCTTGAATCAAAGTGGTCTTACCAACACCGGCACCGCCAAAAAGTCCGACTTTACCACCCTTTAGATATGGGCATAATAAATCTAAAACCTTAATTCCGGTCTCGAAGACTTGAGAATAGGTTGGTTGCTCTTCAAAAGAAGGTGGAGTGTTATAGATTGAATGCATTTCGCTCGCTTTAAAATCACCTAAACGATCAATTGGTTTGCCTAATACAGAAAACATTCTTCCTAATACTTCGTGGCCAACCGGAACTTTAATCGGTTCATGAGTGTTTATTACTTTTAAGTTTTTTCTAATACCTTCAGTTGGACCCATTGCGATGCATCTTACTGTATCATGTCCAACATCTTGAGAAACTTCTAAAACTAAATTATGTGTTACGTTTTGATTTGTAAATTCTACTGTTAAAGCAGTTCTTAAAGAAGGAATTAAACCATCAGTAAAACGGACATCTACTACCGGACCGATAGCTTGGACAATATAACCAAAATCGGCTTCTTTTTTCTTTTCATTAAATTTATATACTTTGATCATATTTCCTCCTTTTAATTATTACTTCCTGAAACAATTTCAGTAATTTCTTGAGTAATTTTTTGTTGTCTTAATTTGTTATAATCAAGTCTAAGACGATAAATTAAATTATCAGCTGAAGAAGTAGCGTTCTCCATCGAATTTTTTCTTGATGTTTGTTCGCTTATTTCCGATTCTAATAAGTATCGATAGATCAAAGCATCAAGATAATGTGGAACGATTAAATCCGCAACTTTAATCGAACCGCCCTCAAAAAGCGGTTCTTTTGAATCTGGAAGATTTCTCACCCCTCTTAAAGGCAATAATCTTTCAATAGTGGCAGTGGTTGACATCGAATTTATATATTTAGTATAGATTATATAAATTGCTGAGTAGCTATTTTCGCGATATAAATTATCTAAAAAATGGCGAAAAGAATTGACATTTTCTAAAGTAAGATTCTCTAATAAATCAATATAATCAGTAATAGCTAACCTTACTTTATTTTTAAAATGTTTATAACCTCTTTGACCAATGAAGATACAATCATCTTCTTGATTAATTGTTTTTTTAGCCAATTTTTCAAGATTATAATAATAGGCACCACATAAGCCTAAAGTTGGTGTTACGAAAATATATAATTTTTTATCACCTGGATTTTGAATTAAACAAGTAGGTAATTTCCCCTTTTCATAATCAACATATTTAAGGCACATTTTCATAGCGTCTCTTAAAGAATCGATATAATTAGTATTCATATCGTAAGTTTCTTTCAATTTAGAATAACGGCTCGAAGCAATAAGCTTCATCGCTTTGGTTATTTTTTTAATTGATTGAACAGTTTGTATTCTTTTTCGAACAGTTAATAATGATTGAGCCATAAATTAATTACTTATCAGTGTAGTCTATATCATTAATATTTTTTGATTCGTTAGTTTTTAAAACAGCATTTTTAATAGTTTCAAGTAAAGAAAGAACAAATTCTTTATCTGAATCACTAAATTCTAAAGTTTCATTGATATTTTTATAAACATTATTAGTTTTAGAGACTATTGAATTATCAAGTAACTTTAAAACATTATGGATTTTATCGATAGGAACATCATCAATTGCACCAGATTGAGCAACAAATATATCTACAACCTCTTGAGCAATAGATAATGGCATATATTGTTTTTGCTTTAAAGTTTCTAATAATACAGCGCCATGCGTTAATATTTTTTGCGTTGATTTATCTAAGTCGCTACCAAATCTTGAGAAATCTAACATTTCATGGTAGTTTGCAAGTTCCATTCTTAAATCTTTTGAAATCTTCTTCATCACTTTATATTGAGCTGAAGAACCGACACGGCTAACAGATAATCCTGAGTCAATTGCTGGACGTTGGCCAGAATTGAACATATCTGAATTTAAAAACAATTGTCCATCGGTAATGGAGATTATATTTGTTGGAATATAGGCTGAAATATCTCCAGCTTGAGTTTCTACGATTGGCAAGGCAGTTAAAGATCCACCGCCTAATTCATTAGATAAACGACAAGATCTTTCTAATAAACGTGAGTGAATATAGAAAATATCACCAGGATAAGCTTCTCTACCTGGAGATCTTCTTAATAAAAGAAGAAGTGTTCTATATGCAACCGCATGTTTAGATAAATCATCATAAACTATTAATACGTTCTTACCTTTATGCATCCAATATTCAGCAATTGAAGTAGCGCTATAAGGAGCTAAATATTGCATTGGAGATGGTTCAGCTGCACTAGCTGAAACAATAACTGTATATTTTAAAGCGTCAAATCTTTTTAGCCTTTCAACTATTTGAGCTAAAGAGGAATTTTTTTGGCCAATTGAACAATAAACACAAATTACATCTTTCCCTTTTTGGTTGATGATAGTATCAATAGCTAAGGCAGTTTTTCCGGTTTGGCGATCGCCGATAATCAATTCTCTTTGACCTTTTCCGATTGGAATCATAGAATCGATAGCCTTAATACCGGTTTCTAATGGTTGATTAACTGTTTGACGATCCATAATTTCAGGAGCATTCATTTCACTAGGGCGATATTCATCGCTTTTAATTTCACCTTTACCATCAATTGCTTCGCCTAAAGCATTGACTACACGGCCTAATAACATATCGCCAACTGGGATAGAAACGACACGGCCAGTTCTTTGGCAAATATCACCTTCTTTTATAGCGATTTCTCTTCCAAAAAGAGCGACGCCAATTGAATCTTCTTCAATATTCATAACCATTCCATAAGAATCGTTATCAAAAGAAATTAATTCTCCATACATCGAATCGTCTAATCCATAAATAGTAGCAATATTGTCACCGACACTAACAACTTGACCGACATTAGCGGTATTTAATTTATGTTCGTATTTATTAATTTCGTCTTTAATTATTTCGGAAAGGGAGTTTAAATTTTTATTATCCATTATTGCTTTCCTCCATTTTTTTATCAGTCAATCTTTTAACTAAGCCATCTTTAAAATCTTCTAAACGTGAAGAAACGCTTAATTCATATAAAGTTCCATCAATTAAGACTCTTATTCCCGCAATTAACGATTTATCTTCAATTTGTTTTAATAGAACTTTCTGGTTTATTTTTTTATAAAAAGCTTCACTTAATCGATCGATTTGCTCTTTGCTTAATTCAAAAGGCGTATAGATTACTCCTTCTAAAATATTGCGATCTTTAATAGCTAAAGATTCGAAAATATTCGAGATTTCTTCAATATTTATAATTAATTTGCGCTCGATTAAAATTTTAGAAAATAGCAAGATTTCAGGAATGATAACATCTTTAAAAGTTTCATCTAAAGAAGAAACTTTATCTTTATAATCAACGAAAGGAGAACATAAAAATCTAAAATATTCAGGATTCTTTTTAAAATTCCAAACTAAAAATTTTAAATTTTCTTGATATAAAGTTACTAAGTTATTTTCGTAAGCGTTTTGATAAAAGCCTTCAGCGACTTTTTTTATTTCCTCATCTTTATTAATCATTTAGATACTATTTTCCTTCAGTTAATTCATTGATAAAATCATTGACAAATTTATCATTGTCTTCTTTTGTAATTTCTCTTTGTAAGATTTCTTTAGAAGTAGTCAAAGCAGCATCAACAATTTCTTCTTGAGCTTCTTTAATCATTTTTCTTCTTTCTGCTTCAATATCTTTATGGGCTTGTTGTCTTTGTTTTTCTAATGTTGAAGCTAGTTCCATTTCAAATTGGCTTGCTTTATTTTCAGCAGTTTTTTGAGCATTTTGAATAATATCGCCAGCATGTTTTTCGCTTTCAGCAATAATTTCTTGGCTCTTTTTTACATTTTCTAAAGCTTCTTGTTTAAATTCTTCGCTTTCTTTAATGTTTTTCTCAATATAATCGCTTCTTTGTTTTAATTTCTTTTTTAAAGGTTTATAAGCGAAAACTAAGAATAAAATAACCACCAAAAGGAATAAGCCTAATTGCATTAAGGTTACCCATAAATTAGGGAGCATCTCATTAATAACGGTTGAAATACGATCGCCGATTTCTTCGGTATCGCAAGAGGTCAAAGTTAATGAGCTAAATAATGTAAAAAGTAATATTTTTAATTTTTTGCTCTTCATAATATTTTCCTCTTAATTAAATAACGAAAGCCATTAAGATTGCGACAACAAGAATATAAATAGCGATAGACTCGATTAATCCTAAACCGATAATCATAGTAGTACGGATATCTTTTGCAGAAGATGGATTTCTTCCAATTCCTTCCATTCCTTTACTAACTGCCCAACCTTCCCCGATTGCAGCAAGTCCCATTGCGATACAAGCAATTCCTAAACCGATAAAATTCATATATTTCTCCTTTCTATTTTATTTATGTTTTTAAAATCGTTAGATTTATAATTAAATGCCTTGTTTTTTAAGTAATTTTTCTTTCTTCTTGGCCAATTTTCTTTCTTTAGCCTTTTGTTTTTCTAATTTAGCTTCTTTGAATTCTTCTGGTGACATATATTCATTAGCTACATTTATCATTGTTAGCATACAGAAGACCGCAAGTTGGATTAATCCATCAAAAATGTCGAAATATAGATGAGCTATTGGAGCGATTAATGGATCGATAAAGAAACCAAAATAGCTTCCATCAGGTGGAATAGCGGTTCCTAATCCAACATAAATCAATGTGATAATACAATATCCAGCTAAAGCGTTACCGAATAAACGTAAGGTCAAAGATAATACTGATGACCACATAGTGACTAAATTTATTGGCAAAAAGAATGGGAATGGTTCGACATATCTTTCAAAATATCTCCATTTTTTCCATTTAATTGCGGTGTAATGGGTAATAAAAAAAGTAACCAAAGCAATTGAAAGAGGAATTGCTAAATTAGTAAATGGATTTGGAATTGCTTCTAAAAAAGTAGGAGCAGTAGGTTGAAAAACATTTGGAAAG
>CASEST010000005.1 GCA_949290725.1 uncultured bacterium | reverse complement strand
TTAATCCACAATTCGTAAGATGCCATTTTTAATTGTTAAGGTCATAGTTTCAATAATTTTTTAATTAAAACATCAATTTTAGTAGATATTTAGTATATGTAATTTTTACGAGTAGTAGTATTTAGTAGTTTTTTAGTAGTTTTTATTAAAAACTTCTTCTTGTTCGCTTGTTTTGAATTATCATTCAGGATTAAATTTATAAACTTATGAAATAATGTGATTTATGTTGACACATAAAATTATTTTATTTGAAAAAAATTATTTTTTTCATTGACACTTTATAATGAAAATTTTGATACCGATTTGCATTTTAAAAACTACCAAATATAATATACAATTAAAAATTCTAAAGATTGTTTATTTTTTTTTATTCTTTCAGGCTAAATTATTTTTTAAAAAATTTTTATTTTCATTCGGTTTTAATTTTAACTTTAAATATGGAAATCTGTTTGATGTATTTATTCCCAAGATAATATAAAATATTAGAAGATATTTTAGGAGGATAGAAAATGGATACTGGGTTAATAATTGCTATTGTCGTAATTGCTATTATTTTAATAATCATTATCGGCACTGTTGTTTGGTGGATTTCTACATCGAATACTTTTAGAAGAATGAAGGTTAAAGTTGAAGAATCAGATAGCGGAATCGATGTAGCTTTAAATAAGAGATTTGATTTATTAACTAAATCTTTGGCTGCCACTAAAGGTTATGCCAAGCACGAGGTTGAGACATTAGAAAAAGTCATCGAATTAAGAGGAAAAAATAGTAGTCAAAATTTGTCAATGGAAGATAAAAATAAGTTATCTTCTACTATTAGCGAAGTAGAAAGGGGACTCAATATAATTGTTGAAAATTATCCTAATTTAAAGGCTGATCAAACTTTTGTCGAATTACAAAAACAGGCTGCTGATTGTGAAGAGCAATTGCAAGCTGCTAGAAGAATTTATAATTCAAACGCTTCTTTATTTAATCAAAAAAGAGTTACATTCCCATCTTCAATTGTCGCTAAGAGAATTGGATTTACATCAGATTTAGAATTCTTTGAAGTTGAAGAAGGCAAAAGTAAAGACGTTGAATTTAACTTTTAATTTAATTGATTAACTATTAATTTATGGATGAATTTATTAATACTGTTGAAAATAATAGAGTCTTTTATAAGAACAAATTAAAAATAAATTTAATCGTCGGAATTTGCTTTTGCGGAATGGGTTTATTGTTTTTAATTCTATATTTTGCTTTTATTGAAAATATCCTTTTATTTTTTATTTCAATATTCTTTTTAATTATTGCCATAATGGTATATGGAATTGGCTATTCAATCTATAATAAAAAGTATATTAATTCATTTAAGAATGTTTTAACTACAAAAGCAATTGAAGCTAATTATGCTAGTGGTGAGTATTATTATAATGGCGAACAAGGAATTAATCTTAAGATTTTAATGGAAAGCCGATCAATTAATAATCCTGATAAATATTCTTCAAATAAATATTTTTCTGGAGTAAAAAACAATTTAAATTTTGTTTCTTGTGATTATGTTTTAGGTTATGTCCATGATGATGGGAAAAATAGAAGTGTTAATTACTATCGTGGCAAATTTATTCGCTATGAAGTGAAAAGAAATAATAATGTCTATCTTTCGATTTTTGAAAAAAACTTAATGGGTGAAGCGATTAAAGATCCACGTTTAGGAGATAAGATTGAATTTGAATATATTGATTTTAATAACAAATTTAAGGCTAAAACAAATGATCCTTTAAAGGCTAATTATTTGATTACTCCACAAGTACAAGTAAATTTAATGGATTTTGATGCGGCATTTAAATCTTCATTAGGCGTATGCTTAATAGATAATTATATTTATGTATTCATGCATCAATATAATTCGCAACAACCATTAGGAATTTATAAAAAATTTACTCAAGATACTTTTAGATCTTACTCAGATGAATTTTTAATTCCATTATTAATCGGGGACGCCTTAGATTTAAATGCAGATAAATATAGTTCGAAAAACTTATAAAGAAAGGGATATTTATGGGATATGATGATAAAACAGGTGGCTGGATCGAAGTTATTACTGGTCCAATGTTCGCTGGGAAAAGCGAAGAATTATTAAGAAGAATTAATCGTTTAAAATATGCTAAAAAGAATTTCTTAGTTTTTAAACCAAACATTGATAATCGTTATAGCGAAACTGAAGTTGTTTCACATCAAAAAAGAAGCTATCATGCTCATGCAATTTCAAAAAGTACTGATATTTTAAAATATATTACTCAAGATTTGGATGTTGTATGCATTGATGAAATACAATTTTTTAATGAAGATATAATCAACATTTGCGAAACATTAGCTAATCGTGGGATTAGAGTTATCGTAGCTGGATTAGATACAGATTTTAAGGGAGATCCTTTTCCTATTACGGCTAATCTTTTAGCTAGAGCAGAAGAGGTTACTAAATTAACTGCTATTTGCGCAAAGTGTGGTAGGGAAGCTACTAGAACGCAACGTTTAGTTAATGGAGAACCAGCTAGTAGTGATGGACCGATTGTTTTAGTTGGAGCTACTGAAAGCTATGAACCACGATGTCGTCATTGTCATCAAGTTGTTCGTAAATAAATTACTAGATAATTACTAGAAAAATACTAATTATTTACTAATATAAAAAAATAGCATCGTTTGATGCTATTTTTTAATTGATTCTTTTTATATAATCTTGATAAATTTCTTCAGCGATTTCTAAAGCTGTTTTATCAGCTTCAATAATCTTTTTATCGATAAATGGATCGAGCGAATCATCAAATTTGAAGTTATCATGATGTAGTCTTTGTTTAATCATTTCTTCGCTATCGCCACGATTTTTCATTCTTTCTATTCTTTTGCTTTCTGAACAAATTAGGAAGTATGAATAGATATTTTTAATAGGCGAATTTTTAAAAGCTTTTAGCCCGCTACTTTCAACAATTAACACTGTATAATCATCAATTAATTTTTTCTCGGTGCCATAATAGTTGCCATTGTAGAAGGTATATTCGATAAATTCATTATTATTTTTCTTTTTAATAAATGTATCCTCAGTTAAAAAAAAGTAATCTAAACCATTAATTTCACCTTTTCTAGGAGGTCTGGTGGTAGAAGTTACAAACTTTTTAAAATTAAATTTCGATGTTAATATCTTAGCGACTTCAGTTTTGCCACTGGCGCTTGGTCCAACTAATATAATCATAATAAAATTATAATATCAAAAGAGAAAAAGAAAATAATAAAAAATGAAGTTAATTAAGATACTTATATCAAGCGTTGTCATAAAAAACCTTTAAATTAGAAAAAATAAAAAAGTAGGTATAAATTTTTAATTTTTTCCGTTCTTGTATAGTGAAGGAGGTTAAAAATGAAAAGTTTATTATTTATACCGATTAGTATCTTTTTGATGGGTAATATCGCAAATAATAATAATTTAAGTGTAAAAGCATTAACAAATAATGATGTTTCAAAGCGATTTAATCATGCTAAACCGAAGAATTTTTCATTAGATAGTTTTACGGTTACAAATCGATCGATTATTTCTAAAGAGCCTATTACATTAAATTTTATTAGTGTTGATTATGCTCCTGATTGGACTTTTTCAATGATTAGCAAAGATGAAAACGGAGATAAATTGGATAGTTGGAGTTATTATCGTAAAGCTAAGGGAGCTGTAAATTTTTATAAGAATGTTTATTTTCCAAATACCGCCCAATATAATGGCTATGTTACATTTACCTTATCTTATTCTTGCCCGAAATTAGGTTATGGCGGAACAATTGCTCAATTTGGGTTAAATATCAATGATGCTGTCGAGATGGTTGATTATAAGGCTGAATATTATTATTCTGTTAAAGCTTATCCTAATAGCGGTTATTCAATTTCTTCAGGCGAAAGATTTGAATTAAAAAATTTCCCACAATTAATTGAGATTCCGCTTTATTTAAAATTTTCTTTAGAAGAATATAAGCCTATCTTAAAATGCACTTTGATTAATGACGCTTTTTTAAATGGTGAGATAATTATGCATTTTTATTTAGAAGATAAAGAGGAGGAAAAAGATCCAACATATCTTTTTTATAATAATCGCTGGAATTATTTATCTTTTAATGCGTTAAATAAAGAAGAAGTTGAAATTTTTAATAATACCACTTTTTATATAGATGCTAATAATGCGCCATATGAGAAGAATGGTGAAGGACGTATTGAAAGCAAGGATTTCCATTTTGCATTTGATAAATATGAAAAATATAAAGAAATAGATGCAAAAATTTCCTTTTACGATTGGGGGAGAACTGCTGCAAATTTTTATATGCCATTTAAAATAAGGTTTTTAAATCCATACGTTAATCATGATTTTAAAGTTGTTGGGGAAATTGATGATGAAGTAGAAGATGGAGAATTGGAGGAGATCAATATTTAATGGCACTAATTCCAATGTTTTTTTCATTATCTATTTTATTATCATGTCTATCTGGTTTTGTTTTATCAACACAAGGTATGTTTATTAAAAGAACATTTTTAAATATGCCTCTTTCAATATTTGAAAATAATGTTTTAGATCAGACTAAAAATGAAGATGATATAAATCAAAAATTCATCACTTTTGAAGTCAATAATTTTTCTCTTTTAAATGAAGAATTTGAAATTAATAGAATATTTTACTTTGATATGATCAATTTAAAAAATGACATCATCGAATATATAAATTATTCTTTAAAAAATAAAATAAATACATATTATTTCGGGATTAGATTTTATGAATATGATGATGGTGTCTTTAAAGAGAGTGAAGAATATCCTAATGGAGTAAAAATTAGATTAGTTTGCAATCATCATGAAATGTATAACATAGATACAAGTTTATCTTTTTTTATCGAAGAAGGATCAGTAATTGAATATGAATGAACGTTTAGAACAATATTTTAAAACATGTTTCATTGCTGACTTATTAAAAAATGATAACATAACGGACATTTCTTATAATGGAGAAGAAATCTATTATCAAGATAATGAGCGAGGAAGACAAAAATATAATTCCAGGATAAATGATAAAGAAGCTTATGATTTTATAAGACAAATTGCGAATTTAACCGATACTCAATTTTCATTTTCTTCACCTATATTGGATATCTCTGTTGATAAATATCGTATTAACGCAGTTCATTATGCTGTGGCTAGAAAAAATAGAACGCCCGCAATAAATTTTTCAATCAGAATCGGTTATTTATCGTTAAGAATTAAAAACGATAATACTTTTATTAAAAACAAATGCATGTTTTTAATAAACCTATTTTTAAATAATAAATCTTCAGTTATCATCGGTGGGCAAACAGGTAGTGGAAAAACTGAGTTACAAAAATATATTCTTTCTAAATTAAAAGAAAATAGCCGAATAATTATTATTGATA
>CASEST010000004.1 GCA_949290725.1 uncultured bacterium | reverse complement strand
TTTAAAAGAGAATAATCCGCTAGGAAAATATTTATATTTAACAACAATTCAACAAGTTGTCGAAATAAATGAAAAATTAATTTCACAATTTAAAACGATTAAATTAAAAGTAAGCGGAGTAGTCAATTCAAATAAAAATGAAATTTATCATCATAATGATTTTTCCTTATCTTTATTTCGCGATTTATTTAAGATTTCTGCTTTTGAATTAAATATTAATAGTGTAACTTTTTTATTAGATAAACCTTTAAATGAAGATGAGATTTTAAAACTTAATCAATCATTAACCGATTATGAATTTATTTCTCCTTTAATCGAAATAAATAATACATTAAATGAAACAATGAATTATGTCTTATTTTTCCTTCTTTTATTTACTTTTATCTCGTTATTGGCCTCAATTATTCTTTTTTCTTTAATAACTTATATCTCTTTCTTAGAGATTAAAAAAGAGATAGCGATATTGATTCTTCTAGGTTTTTCTAATTTTGAAATCATAAAATTTTTCTTTTTTAATAATTTTATAGTTTCATTAATTTCATTTTTTATAGCTTTAATTTCTTTAATCTTTGTTTCTTTATCGATGAGTTTTGTTATATATAAGATGTTTGGAATACCTGTAGGAATGTATTTTTCTTTCTCTTCGATAATCTTTATGATTTTAATTTTATTATTCTTATCGATATTAAGTTTAATATTAATAATCTCCCCATTAAGGAAGATCGATTTAAAAAAAGAACTCCATTAATCATACTAAATTTTCAAAATGTGTTAGAATATTTATATTATAGTGGTTCTATAGAAAGGATTTTAATGGACAAATTAAAGGGAAAAGTCAAAAGCTTTAATAAAGATAAAGGTTATGGTTTTATAATCGGCGAAGACAATAATGAATATTTTTTCCACTATTCTTCCTTGAATATGCAAGGTTTTAAAACTATTAATGCGAACGATCCTGTTACATTTGAACCGGTTGAAGGCGAAAAAGGTAAAAGAGCAGGAAATATTGATCCTGTTAAGTAGTTGACTTTTGAGGCACTAGAAAATCTAGTGTCTTTTTTTGGAAATATTAATAATTTAATGCTTTTTTATATAAAAAAGCATATAATATTCACGCTATAGAAGGAGATTATTTATGGGTTTAAAAGCAGGAATTGTCGGTTTGCCAAATGTTGGAAAGTCTACTCTTTTTAATGCGATTACAAATTCTCATGCTGAAGCTGCAAATTATCCTTTCGCAACAATTAAACCTAATGTTGGTATTGTTACTGTCCCTGATGAAAGAGTTGATAATTTAGTTAAAATATTTAATCCAGCTAAAACGATTTATACTACTTTTGAATTTTTTGATATTGCTGGATTAGTAAAGGGAGCTAGTAAAGGAGAAGGATTAGGCAACCAATTTTTAGCAAATATTAGAGATTGTGATGCTATTGTTGAAGTTGTTCGTTGCTTTGATAATAACGAAATTATTCATGATGAGAATAGTGTTGATCCAATTAGAGATATTCAAATTATTAATCTAGAACTAGTAATGGCTGATTTAGAAAGCGTCACTAACCGTTTAGGAAAAATCGAGAATAAAGCTAGAATTAGCAAAGATAAAGAAGCTTTAATCGAGGTTAATTTATTAATTAAAATTAAAGAGTGTTTAAATAACGAAAAACCAATTCGAAGCTTATCATTTAATGAAGAAGAAGCAAAAATTTTAAAAAACTTTGGCTTTTTAACTTCAAAACCAATTATTTACGTAGCAAATGTTAGTGATTCTTCTTTATCGGATTTATCAAATTGTAAATATTATCAAGATGTTTTAGCTTATGCTAAAAACGAAAATGCCCAAGTATTACCTATTTCTTGTGAAATAGAGGCCGAATTATCAACCTATTCAAAAGAAGAAAAAGAGGAATTTTTAAAAACTATTGGAGCGACATCTTCAGGTTTAGAAAAATTAATTAAAGCTACATATAAATTATTAGATTTATCGACATTTTTTACTGTTGGAAAAGATGAAGTACGTGCTTGGACTTTTAGAAATGGAATGTTAGCTCCAGATTGTGCGGGAATCATTCATACTGATTTTAAAAAAGGTTTTATTAAAGCAGAAACTTATACCTACGATGATTTAATTAAGTTTGGTAGTGAACAGGCTTTAAAAGAAAATGGGAAAATCCGTATGGAAGGAAAGGATTACCAAGCTAAAGACGGTGATATTTTCTTCTTTAGATTTAATGTATAAAAATGAGAATCGGTTTTGGTAAAGACATACATATTTTAAAAAAAGGATTTCCATTAATTTTAGGCGGAGTTAAAATCCCATTTAAAAAAGGATTAGTTTCTTATAGTGATGGAGATTGTTTAATCCATTCCTTAGTTGATGCGATTTTAGGCGCTTTAGCTAAAGGAGATATCGGAACTCTTTTTCCAGATAATGATTTAAAAAATAAAGGTAGAAATAGTGTAGAATTTTTAAAAGAAGCAAATGATATACTTAAAAGTGAAAATTATAAAATTTCAAATATTGATATCTTTATTAGCTGTGAGAGACCAAAATTGAAGGATTTTATCCCAAGTATTCGAGAAAATTTAGGGGAAATATTAGATATTTCTACTGATAAAATTAGTGTTAAAGCTGGAAGTAATGAAAAAATGGGCTATATTGGAAAGAATAAAGCTATTGAATGTATAAGTGTTATATTGTTGGAGGAAATTTAAATGTGCGAGAAAAAAGTAAGAGTTAGATATGCTCCTTCACCAACTGGTTATTTACATATTGGTGGTGCAAGAAGTGCCTTATTTAATTATTTATATGCTAAAAAGTATCATGGTGATTTTGTTTTTAGAATTGAAGATACCGATATTGAACGAAATATTGAAGGGGCTGAAGCTTCTCAACTTCATGATTTAATTTGGTTAGGCATTATTCCAGATGAATCAACTGAAAAAATGAATCCAAAATATGGTCCTTATCGCCAATCTGAAAAATTGGCTTTGTATCGTGAATATGCTCAAAAACTTGTTGAAATGGGCTATGCATATGAGTGTTATTGCTCTAAAGAGGAGTTAGAGGAACAAAAAGAAGAACAACTTCAAAGCGGAGTTAAATCTTTTAAATATGATCGTCGTTGTCTCCATTTAACCGAGGAAGAAAAAGAAGCATACAGAAAAGAGGGCCGTGTCCCTTCAATTCGTTTAAAAATGCCTGAAAATCATATTTTAAAGTTTAATGATTTAGTTAGAGGCGAAGTTTCCTTTAATAGTGATGATATTGGCGATTTTATTATTATGAAATCTAATGGAATCCCAACTTATAATTTTGCTGTTGTAATTGACGACCATATAATGGAGATTACCCATGTTTTAAGAGGTGAAGAGCATTTATCAAATACTCCAAAACAACTTCAAATTTATGAATATTTTGGTTGGGAGCCACCAAAATTTGGTCATATGACAATTATCGTTAATCCAAATGGTAAAAAATTATCGAAAAGAGATAATGATATTTTACAATTTATGTCTCAATATCGCGATTTAGGTTATCTCCCTGAAGCAATCTTTAATTTTTTATTCCTTTTAGGTTATACCGATGCAGATGGAAGAGAAATTTTTAGTAAAGATGAAGCAATTGCTAGTTTTGATCCAAAAAGATTATCAACATCTCCAGCAATGTTTGATAATAAAAAATTATTATGGGTTAACTCCCAATACATTAAAAAAATGGATAATGAAGCCTATTTTAAGTTTATTCTTCCATTCTTAGATAAACTTCCTTTCATAGAAGCTTTATCTTTAGAACGAAAAAAAGATATCTCTTTAATGTTTAAAAACGAAATTAATTATGGCGCTGAAATTATTGAGTTATTAAATCAAATTATTGAGAGAAATACTGAATTAAATGATGAAGAAAAGGAAGTTTTAGCTAAAGAAAGTGCACTTAAAGTTATCGAATTATTTAAAAATAAATTAAGTGTTTTAACTGAAGTCAATGAAGAAAAAATTAAAAACATTTTTAATGAAATTAAAAAAGAAACTGGCTTAAAAGGAAAAGAAATTTATATGCCAGTAAGAATCAAATTAACTGGTTCGATGCATGGAGTAGAAATGTATAATATTGTCGATATTTTAGGTAAAGAAGAAACGATTAAAAGATTATAGTTTTTAATAACTTAATTATATATAATTAAATATTGAGGAATAAATAAATTATGGAAAATAAAAATTATCAAAATATGTCCTTGGTTGATGTAGCTTATGATGTTTTATTAAACCATGAAGGCAATATGAGCTTCGTTGATTTATATAATGAAGCATGTGCATTAAGTGGTCTTGATGAAATGAGAAAAGCTGAATTAATTTCAGGATTTTTTACAAATCTTTCATTAGATGGTCGATTTGTTACTTTAAAAAATAACGAATGGACTTTAAGAAGCCGTGTTACTTTTGATAAGGTTCATGTTGACTTAAATGCAATTTATGAAGATATCGAAATTGGAGATAGAGATACTTCTAGCATCGATTTAGAAGATGAAGATGAAAAAATTCTTCATATGGGCAATGATGAAGACGAAGAAGATGAAGATGAAAGCGAAAAATATGATGATGATTCATCTTCAGAAGAAAGTTTTTATTAATTTTATTAATATAAATAGTTTTTAATATTTAAGGAGGATAAGTTATTTATGTTAGTTTCTGCTACTGAAATGATTAATAAAGCTCATGCTGGTCATTATGCTATTGGTCAATTTAATATTAATAATATGGAATGGATCAAAGCTATTTTAACCGCAGCTGAAGAAATGAAGTCACCAGTTATTTTAGGTGTTAGTGAAGGCGCTGGCAAATATATGTGTGGGCTCGATAATGTTGTTGGAATGGTTAAACATATTCATGATTATTTAAAAATTACTGTCCCAGTCGCTTTACATTTAGATCATGGTACATATGAAGGCGCTAAAGCTTGTTTAGCAGCTGGATTCACTTCAATTATGTTCGATGGTTCTCATTTCCCATTTGAAGAAAATTTAGAAAAATCAAAAGAATTAATCGCTCTTGCTCATGGAGAAGGCAAATCAATTGAATGCGAAGTTGGTGGAATCGGCGGCAGTGAAGATGGTGTTACTTCTTCAGGTGAACTTGCTGATCCAAAAGAATGTGCTACAATCGCTTCTTTAGGTGTTGATTTCCTTGCTGCTGGTATTGGAAATATTCATGGTGTTTATCCAAGCGATTGGAAAGGTTTAAATTTTGACCGTTTACAAGAAATTCAAACTGCTACAAATGGTAAACCACTCGTTTTACATGGTGGAACTGGTATTCCAAAAGATCAAATTGCTAAAGCTATCTCTTTAGGTGTTTCTAAAATTAATGTTAATACTGAATTACAACTTCAATTTGCTAAAGCAACAAGAGAATATATTGAAGCTAAAAAAGATTTAGATATAGCTAAAAAAGGATTTGATCCACGTAAACTTTTAAAACCTGGCTTTGAAGCAATGGTTGAAATTGTTAAAGAAAAAATTAAGGAATTTGGTTCTGATAATAAAGCTAACTAATTATGTTATATCTAAGCGAATTATCGAGAATGATTGAAGTAGCTAAATTAGCTGCTTCACTTGTTCTTAAATATTATAAAAATGGATTTCATGTTGAGATAAAAAGCGATGATTCACCAGTTACTGAAGCCGATAAGGAAAGCGATAAATTAATTCGTGATTATTTAAAAAAATATTTTCCAAATTATGCTTTTTTAACTGAAGAAGAAAAAGATGACTTATCAAGGTTAGAAAACGATTTTGTTTTTATTGTTGATCCGCTTGATGGAACTAAAGACTTTGTTGAATACGATGATGAATTTAGTGTTAATATCGCTTTATGTTATAAGCATGAAATCGTTGCTTCGGTAATCGCGATTCCAGTATATAATTTGATTTATTATTCTTTAAAAGGATATGGCTCTTATAAACTAGATTTAAATTTAAATCAAACTAGTAAAATATTTACTTCGAATAAATTAAGTGATTTAACTGTTTTAAAATCTCGCTATCATTCAATTAAAGAAGAGATGGATGAAGTTAAAAAACATCAAGATTTGATTAAAGAAGTTAAAACTGCTGGAAGTGCTTATAAAGCTTGTTTAATCGCTGAAGGAAAAGCTGAGATTAGTTATCGCTTATCTTTAGGAACTAAAGAATGGGATACAGCGGCTTTTACTTTATTAATTAAAGAAGCTGGAGGAGAAGTGCTCGATTTAAAGAAAAATGAAATATTATATAATCGAAAAGATGTAAAAAATGGTTATTATATAATTGTTTCGAATATTAAAAATTTCTTATATGATTAGAATTTAAAAAGTGTAGTTAATGATTAACTACACTTTTTAATTAGTTATTTTTTAATTTTTCTTCTTCCTCTTTAGCTTTTAGTAAAGCTTCTTTAACTTTTTCTTTATCGCTAGCTAATCTAACAGCGATAACACCAGGAACCTCTTCCATTAAGATAACTTCGATGCCGCTTTCTAATGTTTCATTAATTAAATTGCAGCCATCACAAGCTCCAATCATATTAATATAAACAATTCCATCCTCATAAGAATCAAATTCACAGCTACCGCCATCTCTTTCTAAAAATGGTTTGATTTTCTCTAGTGTTTCTTTAATTTTTAATATCGTTTTTTCATTATTCATACGATTAAATATTTTATTCATATTAACTTTGAATTGCAAATAAAAAGAACGTATTTAAAAATATTAATAATGTTAATTATTTTATTAGCTTTATTAATTACTTTACTTATTGAATCTCCAATCTATTTTATATTTATTAAAAATAAATCTTTTTTAAATTTATTTTTAATAAATATATTAAATATAATAACTAATCTATCATTAAATATTTTATATATTTATATCTTTAATTATTCTTTAATCGCTTTAATTATTTTAGAGATAATAGTATTTATCCTTGAAGCACTATTTATTTATATTTTTATTGAAAGAAAAATAATTAAATCCTTAACTATTTCATTTATCGCTAATTTAATCTCTTTAATCATCGGTATTTTATTTAATTATTATCTATTTAATCTTAATTATTTATCTTATTATTTAATTATATTCTCTCTTTTTTATTTAACTATTTTAATAATTATAATAATTTATTTAATAATTAAATTATTTATTCTAAAAAAGAATAATTCGCTATAATAAAAGTAGATATCACCATTATAAATATAATCCTTTCATTAGACATTATTTGTTCATTTTTTTATTTATAATTGGTGATATTTTTTTATTTATTTATATAATCTATCATTTAATTAAATAGCGATAATGAAGCATAGCTACTCCTTTATAATATTTTATTGAAGAATCAGCTTTTTCCATTCCATTTCTAATCGCGACTTTTTGTGATGGAATATTATTACCATGAATAATCGAACATACTTCATCTGCATTTAATTCATTAAAAGCATATTCTTTAACTTTTTTAGCCGCTTCAATAGCATAGCCATTATGCCAATAGGAACGATTAAATAGATAACCTATTTTATAATACTTCCTTATTTTTCCATTCTTAAATAGTTAATACATATTGTCCAATCAGCTCATTATTAGTTTTTAAAATTATTGCCCGTAAGCCGAAATTATATTTTTTATAGCGAGCGATTTGTTTGTTAAGCAAATCTTGAACTTCTAAATCATTAAAAACGCCTTCATAAGCATACATCGTTTCCTCATCTTTTAAAATTTTCGCTAATCAATCAAAATCACTTTGATTGATCTCTCATAAATATAATCTTTCAGTTTCAAGTATTATTTTCATTATTAATTCCTTATTTATATTTATTTTTAATAGAAAAAAATCGATACTTTTTATAAGTATCGATTTAAATTTTTTAATCCTACCCCAAAAAGTTGCACATATTTTCTTAAACCAGCACCATAGGTAAATACCTGAAATTTTTTCTAAATTTGACTGGCGAG
>CASEST010000003.1 GCA_949290725.1 uncultured bacterium | reverse complement strand
TCCTAAAGAATATAACGGTTATAAAGTATATGATGAAGAAGGATGCCAATTAGTTCCTTCAAAAATTTCTAGATTGATTGAAATTATTGATAATTTAGGCGATGAATTAGAAGTAGAAGTTCCTAAAGCAGCGGTTGAAGGAAAAAATGAAGTATTAAAAAAAGATGTTGATGATACTTATGTTGCTGAAGTTGAAAAGATTGTCATTAATCATGATTTAGATAAAAAAGGATTTAAAATCGTATATTCTCCAAACCATGGAACATCCTATATTAATGCTTTAAGAGTTTTTAAAGATGAAGGTTATGAATTTTTCCCTGTTGAAAAACAATGTAGTTTCGATCCAGATTTTAGTGAAACTTTATCACCAAATCCAGAAGATCCTAGAGCTTTTATTGAACCAATTAAATTAGCTAAAGAAATCAATGCTCAACAAATTTGTATGACTGATCCTGATGGAGACCGCGTTGGATTAGCTACTAGATTAAAAAATGGTGAATATGCTTTAATAACTGGTAATGAGTCAGCTGCTTTATTATTGGATTATATTTTAGAAAATAAAAAGAAAAATAACGAAGATTTATCTAAATATGTCGTCTATAATACGGTTGTTTCTTCGATGCTAGGTAAAGCAGTTTGTGATTATCATCACGTTAGATTAGAATCATTTTTAACTGGTTTCAAATTTATTGGTGATCGAATCCATCATTATGAATTAAATAGTGGTTATAAATTTTTATTTGGATATGAAGAGAGCTATGGTTGTTTAGCTGCTCCATTTGTTAGAGATAAAGATGGCATTCAAGCAATCCTTCTTTATGCAGAACTTGGATTATATTATTATAAAAAAGGAATGAATTTAGTCGAAGCTTATGATGCTTTAGCTAAAAAGGTTGGCAAGTTTTATCTTTCAGAATTATTTAATATCTATTTTGAAGGAAGCGAAGGAAGCAAGAAAATGGCTGAAATCATGGAAAAAGTTGAAAACCATCCATTTACTGAATTAAATGGTAATAAAGTTAAGACTATTGAAAATTACTTTACTTTAACTAGAAAAGATTTAGATAGCGGCGAAACTAGTAAGATTTTAGATTTACCAGTTGGCGATTTAGTTAAATTCTATTTTGAAGATGGTTCGAATATATCAATTAGACCTTCTGGAACTGAACCTAAATGTAAATTCTATATTGAAGTCACTGCGAGAAACCGTGAAGAGGCAAAAGGAAAGCCAGAAGAATACTTTAATGCTTTAAAAAATTATTTAAATATAGAATAGTAAAAGGTCTGCCGATGGCAGACCTTTCTTTTTCCTATTTTAGATTGTTTTTCTTTAAAAATTCTTTTATTGAAGCGATAACCCCATTATGATTATTATCTTTTTTTGTAACATATCTTGCATATTCTTTAAGTTTTGGATTACCGTTTTTCATTAAAAAAGAGTTTTTAAAGGTCGATAGCATCTCAATATCGTTATCAGCATCACCGAAAACTAGAACATTATCGTAATTAATATTTAATTTATCAGCTAATAATTTTAATGAATGAGCTTTAGAAACTCCTTTAACATGGAATTCACAATAAGGACAATCCCACCAAAAGCGGAGTTCATAATCATTAGCGTTTTCTTTAGCATATTTATAAACGCGCTCTTTTAATTCATCGCTATAATCTTTTGTTTTCATAACGAATACATAGCAATCTTCATCAATATTTGTTAAAGGTCCATTAACCATTCTTAAATTGCCTTTTTCAAAAAAAGCGAATAAGAAGTGATCGTTAGAATCAGAATAAATAGTGTGCTCATTTTCAGCAAAAGCTCCAATAATATCTTGATTGATTGTATTTTTATAAAATGAAGTAATAAAATCTTTATTAATTTTAAAACCAATTTTTTTAAAACTAGGATCCATTGGATCATGAATTAGAGCCCCATTATAAGATATTAAAGGTGATTTAAGACCGATTTGAGCATAAAAATGAAGCATTGTTCGTGGTGCTCTACCTGAACAGAGAACAATATAATGCCCTTTCTTCTCAAGTTTTTTTAAATATCTTCTAGTTTTAAATGAAATAGTTTTATTATCTTTTAATAAAGTACCATCTAAATCTAAACCGATTAATAATCTTTTATTTTCCATAAATTCCAACAGCTTTTTGTACTCTAGTTAAAACCATCTTAGCAATAGATTTAGCTTTTTCCTTGCCTTCTTTTAATACTTCATCGATTAAATTTGAATTGATGATTTCGTTATATTTTTGTTGAATTTTAGCAATTTCTTCACAAACTACATCAGCGACTTCTTTTTTAAAATCGCCATAGCGATGTAAATCTTTAAAATGTTCTTCAGCCTCTTTTATACTAATATCTTTTAAAGAAGCATAGATGGTTAACAAATTAGAAATACCAGGTTTATTTTCTTTATCAAAATAAATATCAGAACCTAAATCGGTTTCAGCACGCATAATCTTTTTTCTAATTGAAGTTAAGTCTTCTAAAAGATAAATATCGCCTTTTTCACCGCTTTTGGACATCTTCTTAGTTGGATCGGTTAAAGACATGATCCTTGCGCCAACGCTAGGAACGATAGGTTCAGGCATTTTAAAGATTTCTTTTTTATAGCGAGTGTTAAAACGATGGACTAAATCACGACATAACTCGACATGTTGTTTTTGGTCTTCACCAACTGGAACAACATCGGCATCATATAAAAGAATATCTGCGCACATTAAAACTGGATAAGCAAATAAACCAAGTCCGATAGCATTTTGATTTAAGCTAGCTGATTTAGCTTTAAATTGAGTCATTCTTGAAAGTTCACCCATATATAAATAGTTCTGAATAATTGCATTTAATTCAGAATGTTCACTAACATCGCTTTGTAAGAAGATTGTTGTCTTTTTAGGATCTAAGCCGCATGCTAAATATAATGCAACTAAATCACGTGTATTATTTCTTAAATAATCTGGGTCAATTGGTAAAGTTAAGGCATGTAAATCTGCAACAAAAATGTAATTTTCATATTCTTCTTGCATTTTTGGGAAATTTCTTAAAGCCCCAATATAATTGCCTAAAGTTAATTTTCCTGTAGGTTTAATTCCACTTAATGATTTTTTCATACCTATTAATTATATTAATAAATAACCAAAAGTCAAAGTTGGTTAATTTATAATTCTATTGTTTCATTTTATTGCCTTAAAAATAAATGTTTTAGTAAAAAAATACTAAATTATTGTTTGTTAAGAAAAGTAAATTTTTTATATTTATTACTTGAAATTGGGACTCTTTATATTTTTTTGATGTACTTTGCGCAATTAACTTTTCAAGAACCTTATTTTTTAACTATTGTTATAATATAAACATGAAGAGAAAGTTTAAAAGATTTAATAATAAATATTTTTTAAAGTTAATTTGTTTTCTTTAATTAGGGCAACTTGATTAAAGAGGTTTTTATTAACTCAAAACATATTTTTCTTAAAACGTTTGTTTTAGCAAATTTATCTTTATTACTTACTTCTTTTAGGTCTGCTTATTCACTTACCGATAGCACCCCTTATGGCGAATGGAAAGACGAATATTTAAAATATAATTGCTATGCTTTTGCAATAAATAGGACAGAATTACCGCCAGAATTTGAAATAGATTTTCAATATCAGCCAGGTGATTTTAGTAACCAATCTATTAGTTTTAATGCAGAAATTTCTACAATTGCTAATGTTGTTAAAGATGATTTAGAGGAACTATCTTATTTAAATATCAATGTTTCAACGGAAATAAATAGCGATTATGATCATACAATAGCTGTAAGAAACGGAAATAGCGGCTACCATTTTATGAAATTGAGCAATGATAATAATTGGTATCATAAACCTGGTTATACCTGGGTATTAAAATATAATTATATGCCATCTTATAATAGAGTTTGGACTAATGAAGTTATGCATAAAAGCGGGATAGCTCAAGCGCCAACTATGACTTATGATAGTACAATTTATTATATTTCTTATGATGAACCTCACAAACATGATTTTTCTTATAAATATGAACGGGTTGATAAAAAATATCATTATTCTTATTGTGAATGCGGCTTCAAGACTAGGAATGGGCATGTTGTTACTGGGTCGCCAAATTCTTATGGCGAATATAATTGTTTGATTTGCGGTGGGACTGCTGAATTAGGTTTCACAATTATAAATAGACATTCGCAATCGAATATTATAGACAAAAGCTTTCTTTCTGAAAATGGAGTATTATTTTTATCTTTATCTGATTATCTTAAATTTAAAAATAATCAATATTGTTTACCTGATTATTATTATGTAGCATGGGAGGTTATTTAATGAAGAGAATAAAAATATTGATTTTAAGTCTATTTTTGCTATTAGAAACTTCATGTAGAAATAATAGCCCCGAAATGATTTTGGATATAAAGAGTAATCGAACCGTTATTGCTATGTCTAATTTTGGTACCGCGTTCACTATAGATCTCCCTAATATAGATAATATTCTTATATATGCTTCGGCTAGTTTTGGACATATTGGAAAATATCCTGATCGACTCGAATATATTGTAGTTGAAGAAAAAGAAGATATAAAACGGATTGGTGGTTACGAAGCTGCAATGGATGAAAATGGTGAGTTTTATAAATATGGCTTTATAGAAGCAATTATTTACCAAAATGATTATATAAGTGGTTATTGCCTTTTAGGATTTAAAAATTATCTACCATTTTTAAATAATTACGATTACCGTATAAATTATGTAAGAACGTTATACGATAAATCTTTAAGTTTTGAAGAAACCTATGATGAACTTAATAAAGATAAATCATTTTATAGTGCTAACTATTTCTTGATTCCTTAAAAAGATATTTAAATAATATAAATTTAAATTTAGATCCTCAATATCCTATTTGTATTGATTCTGACAATATAATTTCAGTAGGATGCACAAATTATAACGACGAAATACAATCAAACAGAAATTATTCTTCAAAATATATTGATGTTTTTGCACCTGGCGGTGGTATGTTTATGCTAAATAATGTTGGCGGAATTTATAATGGCCCTTCTGAAGGATATACTTCTTATTCTGCGCCTATTATTAGTGGGCTTGCTGCTCTTTATTTAGAATTACATCCTAATACAAGCGTTAAAACTCTAAAAAGTAAAATACTTACATCCGTTGATAAACTAGCAAAATTTAATAACAAATGCGTTTCCAATGGTCGAATTAATGCATTTGATTTATTGCACGAAACTCATGTCTATGCTTATCAATGGCTAGATACAAAGCGACATTCAGTTGATTGCGAATTATGCGATTATTCAATCCAGTCTGGTCATGTCGTATGTATCTCCGAATGCTTTTCGAAATGGAAATAAATATGCTACCTGTCTTTTATGTGACGGTTTAGCAGAGATTGGCTTTGTAGTGAACACAAAATTAGATAAAAATAATGAGACCAGATTAATAAATAGCATCTTAGTTTTATCTGAAGAAGATTATAAAAAATTTTTAACAGGAGATTTAAGTGATGAAAAAATTTTATCTTACTTTGATAATTAGCTCGCTAATTTTTACTGCTTGCTCTTCGAATTCGAGACCACAAAATTTAAACGTAGAAACTTTACATTATCTTCCTATCATAACATTGATGAATCAAGATATCATCTTTAATACAAGTGAAGAAAAAATTAATTTTAAAACTTTAAATTCATATTCAGATTATATTTCTACTTTATCAGCAATAACCTCTTCAAATTTATTTAAATTAGATGAATATTCAAAACTTGATATTAAAAGCGATGATTTTAGTAACTCTTTTATTTCTTTTATTTCTTT
>CASEST010000002.1 GCA_949290725.1 uncultured bacterium | reverse complement strand
TTATCTATTAGTTTAACCGCTTTAATTATTTATTTAATATCATTATTTAATAAGAAATTAAATAATGATATTTTAATCTCAATTATTATTATTTTTATAACTTTAATTATCCGTTATATATTAGCTTTATTTACTGATAGATTAATCAATCGCTTTGCTTCAAAAATTTTAATTAAATTAAGATCGACTTTATTTAAAAAAATAAGTAAAGCTAAAAAAGTTAATTTAAGCGAGATTACCCAATTAGGTGTTGAAGGAATCGAACAATTAAATTTATATTATACGGTTTATCTTCCTCAATTCTTTTATTCTTTATTTGCTCCTTTAATTTTATTTATTATTTTTGCTTCAATTAATTATCTAGTCGCTATAATCTTTTTAATCGCTCTTCCTTTAATTCCTTTATCAATTATTTTAATGTCAAGATATGCTAAAAAGATCTTTAATATTTATTATGATAAATATTTAAAGATGGGCGGTTCTTTTTTAGATGCTTTAAATGGATTAAAAGAATTAAAATTATTTAAAGCAACTCAGTTAAAACAAAAAGAATTAGATGATAATAATGAAGAATTTCGTAAAATCACGATGAAAGTTTTAACTATGCAACTATTTTCAACAACAATAATGGATTTAGTGGCTTATGGGGGAAGTGCAATTGGAATAGTCTTTGCTTTAATCTCTTATCAAAATAATTTTTTAATCGATTCAATCTATCAAGTTTTATTTATTATTCTTTTAGGAGCAGAATTTTTTCTTCCTTTAAGAAGTTTAGGAAGCGCCTTCCATTTAGCGATGAATGGAGAAACTGCAGGAAATAAAATCTTGGATATTTTAGAAAAAGAAGATTATAAAGAAGGAAAAAGTTTAATTTCTTCGATTGATAAAATAACTTTTAATCAAGTTAGTTTTTCATATTTAGATAATAATCCGAAATTAATCTTAGATAATATTTCTTTTTCTTTATCTAAAAATAAGCTTTATGGATTAGCGGGAATCTCTGGAAGTGGTAAATCTTCTTTAACTAAAATTTTAGTTAAAGAAGAAGAAATAAATAAAGGAGAAATATTAATTAATGATCTTTTATTAAACGAAATTAACTTAACTTCTTATTATCAAAAAATTGCCTATATCTCAAATGATTCTTATTTATTTAACGATACGATTTTAAATAATTTTAAAATGGTTAAAGAAGATATAAGCAATGAAGAAATCTTAGAATATTTAAAAAAAGTAAAACTTGAATATTTAATTTTAAATAATCGAGAAGGAATAAATTATATGATTAAAGAAGATGCTTCTAATTTAAGTGGCGGAGAAAAACAACGATTAATCCTAGCGATTAATTTAGTTAATAAGAAAGATTTATATATCTTTGATGAAGCGACTTCGGCTATTGATAGTGAAAGTGAAGAAGTTATACGTGAAATTATTTATTCTTTAAAAAAGGATGCAATAGTTTTATTTATCTCCCATTCTTTTAAAAATATTATTAATGCTGATTTAATTTTCTTTATTGATTCAAGTCATCACTTAATTAAAGGAAGCAATCAGGAACTATTAAAAAGTAATTTAGAATATCGAAAAATCTATCAACTTCAAGAAAAAGGAGGATTGCTTTAATGAAAAAAAGAAATGTTTTTAAGGTAATACTTTCTTTACTTAAATTAGTTGATAAATTTATTATTGTTTTATTTTTAGCGATTATTAATGGGGCAATTGGAAATTTATTAGCTTCTTCAATTACAACTTTAAGTGCGATAGCTCTAGCTTCTTTAATTGGTTTAAATATTGACATTTCTTTTAATATCTTATTAATTTTAATTGTTGTCTTTGGTTTATTAAGAGGAGTAGTACGCTATTTTGAACAATATTCAAATCATTATATCGCTTTTAAAATTTTAGCGATTATCCGTCATAAAGTTTTTAAAAAACTTATAAGTTTATCAATTAGCGATATCGATAATAAAGAAAAAGGAAATATGATGGGAATGATTACTGCTGATATAGAAACCTTAGAAGTTTTTTATGCCCATACCCTTTCTCCTAGTTTAATCGCTTTAATTGTTTCAAGCTTAAACTTAATTATTTTAGGTTTATTTACTAACTATATTTTAGTTTTAATTTTATTATTTTATTATCTACTGGTTGGAATATTTATTCCTTTAATCTCCTATAAAGTATTAGAAAAAAGTGGTAGAAATTACCGCTATGATTTAGCTCAATTTAATTCAACTTTTTTAGATGCTTTAAAAGGAATTCGCGAATTGAAATTCTTTAACAAATTGGAAGAAAAAACTTTAGAGATTGATAATAAATCGAAGAATTTAGATAAAAAAAGAGTTAAATCTAATAATTTAGCTTCTATTTTTAAAGGATTATCTTCTTTTATTATTATTTTAGCGGCTTTATCGATTCTTTTAGCATCTTTATTAATTAATAAATATTCTTCAAGTTTTTATTTAACTAATTCGCAATTAATAATTGGAGTTACATTAAGCTTATCTTCTTTTGGACCTTTATTAGCTTTATCTTCTCTTCCAATAAATTTAGTTCAAACATTTACTAGCGGAAATCGAATCTTAGATTTATTAGCTGAAAAGCCTTCTTTAAATGAAATTAAAAATAAAAAAAATTTTATTTATAAAGATTTAAAGGTAAATAATTTATCTTTTTCATTTAATAAACAAGATAAATTAATCTTAGATAATCTTTCTTTTAAATTAGCTAAAAAGAAAATAATTGTAATTAAAGGAGAATCAGGTAGTGGTAAATCAACTTTTTTAAAGCTGTTATTACGTTATTATCAAGTAGAAGATAGAATGATTTTATATTCAACTGATTCAATTAATCAAATTAATACTTCCTCTTTATTAGATAATTTAACTATGTTTTCTCAATCAACCTATTTATTTAATGATTCAATTATCAATAATTTAAAATTAGCTAATCAAAATGCTAGTTATGAAGAAGTAATTGAAGCGATGGAAAAAGCTTCAATATATGATTTTGTTTCTTCTTTAAAAGATAAAGAAGAAACAATAATCGATAAAGATAAGTTGAATATCTCTTTAGGTGAAAAGCAAAGGCTTGGTTTAGCAAGAGTTATTTTAAGAAAACCAAAACTATTACTTTTAGATGAACCAACCTCTAATATCGATTTAGAAAATGAAAATTTATTTTTAGCTTCATTAAAGAAATTAAAGGAGGAGATGAGTATCATTATTATTACTCATAAAGCGTCTACTTTTAAAATTGCTGATGAAATATATACTTTAAAGGACGGGAAATTAATTTATGAAAATGAACTTAATAAAGATAAATAATCTTTTTATATTTAATGATCAATTCGATTATTTTTCAATTCCACGAATATTAGCCTATATTACTTTTGTTTTAGCAATCATCTTTTTATTAATTATTTTAATTCGATATTTAATTAAAAAACATAAAGATAAAGAATAAATCTCATTATTTATTAATCTTTTTTTAATAATTCAAGTATAATTTATATATCAAAAATATTTAAATTTAACTGATTATTGAAAGGAGTTACAAATGGATAATGAAAAGACTAATAATTTAAATAATGAAGAAGAATTAGATAATCAAAAAGAAAAAGAAGAAAATAATGAAGAAGTTAAAACTGAAAGTAATGATAAAAAAGAAGTAAAAGAAGAAAGAGAAAAAGAAAAGAAAAATAAGAAGTTAGATTTAGAATTGATCATTAATTTAACTAACTATATTCTTTTATTTTTAAGTATAATTTTTACTTTCTCTTATTTAGTTGCTATTCCTAATGGAATTAGTGTTGGAACAATTGTTGGAATGAGTGGTTTTTCTGGATTTTTAACTACTGTATGGTTTTTAAATCAAAGTTTAATTTTACTTATTTTCTTAGCAAATAAAAAAGAAAAGAAATTAGCTACTTTATTATTATTGATTAGCTTAGTTTTAATCGCCTTTTTCTTAATGGCATTAAATTATCAATATTTAGCTAAATATAATGCAGTTAATTCCATTATTGGTGGGTTTGATTTTTAATTAAATAATTATAACAATAAAAATAATATTAATTTAAGATGATATAAAAAATGAAGACTAATAATTAGTCTTCATTTTTCTTTAAATCTTCTTGATATAATTTAGATGCTTTAATAAAAGAAGTTAAAATATCAATATAATATTTAGAATAATCCTTATTTTTTATTTTTTTTAAATTTTTTTCCAGCATTACTTTTTCTCTAGATGAATCTAAAGTAGATAGTTTATTTTCTTTTTTATAAATTGAAACTAATTTAACTATATCCATTCTTTTTTCATATAATTCGATTATTTCTTGATCGATTTGATCGATTGTTTTTCGATATTCATCTAATTTATTCATTTTTTCATTCTCCTTAATTAAAAACTAATAATCCTAAAGGATAGGATATAATAAGCGCTAAAATGATTGAAATAATCATTAATATTCCGCCATAAATTAAGCAATCTTTTGTTGAAACTGCTTCACTAGAAGCGATTATTGCAATATGAGGCATTGAAGGAGGAGTTGCAAAAGCAAAAGAAGAAAGCATTCCAATAATTGTTACCGTTATTTCTAAAGATAAAGTAGAAGTTGAAGAAAGGATGATTGTTGAAGCAACGGTTGAAACTAAGGTTGCTGTAACCATATTAGAAGATAAGTTAGTTTGAACCGCTGCCCATAAAGCAAAAATAAAAATTAATAAGATTGGAGAAAGATTAATTAAATAATTACCTAAATTATTTTCTAAAAAAGTGATTAAACCAATATTATCATCTCTTATTGCTTCTCCTAAAGCTAAAGTAGCAGCGCACATAATTAAACTAGCCCATGGAACACCATTTTTTAAAGCGTCATCAACTTTAATTAATGGCTCGTCTTTGAATTTAATTATACATAAGATTAATGTTCCAAATAATGGAGGCATAACTGTTCCATATCGATTAAAGAATTGATAAATAGGGGGATAGATATATTCAAATAATGAAGGAATAATCCATAGAGCTAAAATAATAATAAAAATAATTAAAACTATAATATCTTTTTTCTTTAATTTCTCTTCATTTTCTTTTAATTTTGAAACGTTTTCAAAATTAATTCCTTTTAAATCAGGTTTAATAAATAAAATTAAAAGAAAATACATTAAAATAAATAAGATTAAACCAGTAGGTATTGCTACCAACATATAATCTATCGATGAAATAGTAATATTTGCTGCGTTCATCGCTAAAATTGGGAAAACATGAGCGATAGGAGTCATCCCACTAGAAATTGAAACGCTAAATCCTAAACCTAAGAGCAATGTTTTAGCGATTTTGCCATTTTTATCGATATTTAATATTTCAATAATCTCATTTAAAATCGGTAAAAGAACAACAAATAAGACTGTTGGAGAAATAAATAAACCTAAAAATAAAACAATAAATAAAAATGAGAAGATAAATAAATAACCATTTCTTTTAATTAGTTTAAGCGAGATAAAATTGATCGCTATTTTTTTAATTAAACAAGTTTTAGATAAAGCATAAGTAGCTATAAAAGTAAAAAGTAAAAAAGCAAAGGTCGAAGAACCAAAAGATGAAGCGATTACTTTATTAAAACCGATTGAAGGTAAAAAACCTAAAGCGAATAAACATAATAAGCTTGGCCAATCGATTCCGATTGTTAACCATAAAATTAAAACACCTAAAAAGATAAATAAAACTCCAAAAGCTTCATTAGAAAAACCATTTATCGAAGGAATAAATTGGCCGATAAAACATAAAATAATCGTTATAGGAATAATTATTGCACAAAATATCTTATTATCTTTGAGTTTCTTTTTCATTATTCTTTGATTCTTAAAATATCATATTTATTTAGTTTATAAGGACACTTAATATAAACTTGTTGTTTAATCGCTTTAACTTCATTTATAGGATTATTATTTAAATCTTTAATCTCTTCGAGTTTAAAGATTTTATTAAATGATGAATTAGATGATAAAATCTCTAATTCATCATTTAATTTAAACTTATTACGATGTTCAACTAAAACAAAATCATTTATATCATTTTCTTTTATTACTACTGCAATATATTTATGAGTTTCACTTTGTCTAGAAGAAACTAAGTTTTCTTTATGAGTATCTTCAAAATAAAATCCAGTAGTAAAATCACGATTAGAAGTTTTTTTTAATTCTGAAATATAATCAAAATCAGCTTCTTGATGATTATAAAAATTATCGATTGCTCTACGATAAGCATTAATAACTGTTGAAACATAATAATTAGATTTCATTCTTCCTTCAATTTTTAAAGAAGTAATTCCTGCTTCAACCATCTCTTTAATATGATTGATCATGCATAAATCTTTGCTATTTAAAATATATGTTCCGCGATTATCTTCTAAAATTGGGAAATAGGTTGCTTCATCAATCTCATTTTTATAACCTAAAGCAAAATTATAGCGGCAGATTTGGGCGCACTCACCCTTATTTGAATCTCTTCCAGTTAAATAATTCGATAAGAGGCATCGCCCGCTATAAGAGATACACATCGCTCCATGAGCGAAACATTCAATATCGATATTACTAGGAATATTATCTTTGATTTCTTTAATTTCTTTTAAAGATAACTCTCGAGCTAAAACTAAACGTTTAGCACCTAATTTAATCCACATCTTTGCTGCTTCTAAATTAGTAATATTCGCTTGAGTTGAAACATGTAACTCTAAAGAAGTAAAAGAAGTTACTAAATTAGCGATTCCTAAATCGCTAACGATAACTCCATCGACCTTATTTTGATCTAAAAAGATTAAGTAATCTTTTAAGCCATTAAAATCTTCATTATGAGCTAAAATATTGACTGTAATATAAACTTTTACTTGATGAGAATGAGCATATTCAACAGCTTTAATGATTTCTTCTTCATCAAAATTAGAAGAAAAAGCTCTTAAACCAAATCTTTTTCCGGCAAAATAAACCGCATCGGCTCCAAAATGAATCGCACTAATTAATCTTTCAAAATCTCCACAAGGAGCTAATAATTCAATTTTTTTCATACTTTTATTAATTTTACTTTAATTTAAAATGTTTTTAAATCTTCAATTAAATCGTTCTTTTTAAGCATTTGAATAATAAAAAAATTTAAATATGTTTAAATAAATTATAAGAGGAATTTATTTATGCGATATATCATTATGGGCGGAGTAGCTAGTGGAGCATCTTTTGCCACCCGCTTAAGAAGATTAGATGAAAAAAGTGAAATTATTATTTATGAAATGAGTGGCTATGTTTCTTATGCTAATTGTGGATTACCTTATTTTATTGGCGATATTATTAAAGATAAAAGCTGTTTAACTTTAGAAACTCCTTTATCTTTTAAAGAAAAATTTAATATCGATGTTTTAATTAATCATCAAGTAATTAAAATAGACTATCTAAATAAAAAAATAATTATTAAAGATTGTTTAAGTGGAATAAGAAGTTATCTAGCTTATCGAATCTTAGTTAATAATAATTTTAAAGCTTATAATCTATCTGGAGGATATCGTATCTATCAATTATTTATGAATAATAAATCTTTAGAAAATGAAGCGATAGAAGAAGAATAAAAGGTTAAATTAGTAATATAAGCTGGATCATTTATAATAATATTTTGATTATATTTATAACTAGTAATCGAATTTTCTATAATTAAAGAAGGATTTAAATATTGATTGTTATAATAAGAAAAAGTTAAGTTTAAAGAAGAATCGTATAAATAATTAAATTCGCTATTTAATGAATTATCATTAATAAATGGAATAAAATTTAATAAATATTGATTATTTGTCTCATCTTTAAGTAATCTTAAAATATCATAATTATCAATAATTTCATCAATATTTAAATTCCTATCATTTAAAGTAGTTAAATTAGTTTTAACTACTTGATTAATATCTTCTTTTATTTTATTTGAATCAATCTTGATTAATTCATTATCTTTTTTACTATCTATATTATTATCATCTTCTTTTTTAGATGCATAACGATTATTAATTTCATAAAGATATGTTGAATCTAGTTCATTAAAATATTCTTTAATTAAAGAATAACGACTATCAAATTGATTATTTTTATTAATATCTTTTGAATTAATCATAAAATATTCAACTAATAAATAAGGTTTATCTTGATCATTTAAATCGTATTCAAAATATAATTCTTTAATCGTTAAATTATTTTCATGTTTAATTATTGTTGAAAGATGACCTTTCATCGTTAAAGGAAGCTCATCATTTTTATTTTCTTCATATAAAGTTAAAAAAGTAGAAGGAGCGACTTCTTTATTAAAGCGAGAAGAAAAAATAATTCGATTGATGCTACTTATATCTTCAGCATTAATTAAAAAATAATCTAAATTAAGACGATTACAAGCAGTTAATAAACTAAATAAAGGAATAAATAATAAAAACTTAAATCTTTTTTTCATTCTTTAGATTATAAAGGAAAAACTTCATTTATAGTTAATCTTATTTTTCTTTCTTTATTTAAATTTATTTTATAAAATAAGCTATATAAACCTGACTTTAGGTTAAGGGGGTCAAGATATGTTATATTCAATTGGTGAAGTTTCAAAAATTACTAATTTAACGATTTCAACTTTAAGATATTATGATAAGGAAGGGCTTTTAATTGATTTAAAAAGAAATTCTAATTCTCGTATTTTTGATGAACAAGCTTTAAATTCTTTAAAATTAATCGAATGTTTAAAAAGAAGTGGCTTAGAGATTAAAGGGATAAGAAACTATATGCAGCTTGCTAAATTAGGTGATGCAACATTAAAAGAACGCTACGAGATTATTTTAGAGCAAGAAAAGAAGATCAATAAAAAAATTGAGGAATTAAATGAAGCTTATGATTTAATTCGCTTTAAGAAATGGTATTATCAAGAAGCAATTAAAGAAAATAATGAAGAAAAAGTTAAAAATATGAAGATTGAAGAGATGCCTAAAGACATCCAAATTTTATTTAATAAAACTCATCATATCGATTAATTAATATGCTTAATTTTAAATTTTTTTATAATGAACTTCCTATGGAAGCTAAAAAGATAAGGGAAGAGGTTTTCGTTTTTGAACAAGGCTTTAAAGAAGAATTTGATTCAATAGATGGAAAAGCAACGCATCTTTTAATTTATGAAGATGATAAAGCGATTGCTACTGGAAGAAGTTTTTTATCTAGCGATCAAAATTATTATCTTGGAAGAATAGCCATAAAAAAAGAATATCGTAATAAAGGGATAGGTAGTAAAGTCTTAGATTTATTAGAAGAAGAATTAAAAAATAAAAGTATTAAAAAAGTTTATCTTCATTCGCAACTACAAGCTAAAGAGTTTTATTTAAAAAATGGCTATCAAGTAAGTGGTGATATATTTTTAGAAGAAAATTCGCCACATATTTTAATGTTTAAATCTTTAAATTGATGAAAGGAATATATGATGAATAATAATCAAAGAAGAGTCTGTTTAGATCTATTAAATGGAAAAGAATTGCTTAAAGATACTAATGAGATAAAAATAATGAATGAATTAAGTCTAGATTGTCGTAAAAAATTATTTGAATTAAATTAT
>CASEST010000001.1 GCA_949290725.1 uncultured bacterium | reverse complement strand
AGGTCTGCAATTATTTTTGTTAATTTAGCCGCCTTTTCATCATCTTTTTTATTTTTATAATAAGTAACTCCTTCATGTAAATAAGATAAGTAGTTTAATGCTTTAAAAATATATTGAAACTGATTAAAATCGACTTTTTCTAAATCTTTTATTAGAAATTTAAAATCTTTATAATAAACATCTTTTAAAGGAGCTAAAAAGGTTAATAAATTATGGAAATAAAAAGTATTAGTAATTATTTTAGCAGAATCTTTATATTCTTCTATTTTTCTTAATAGATTTAATGCATCTTCCATATACCCTTTAATTAATTTTTTAATAGCATTTAAATAAATTTCTTCATCTTCATCTAAATTAGGAAGTGATTCATAAATTGAATATGAATCTTTATAATTATTTAAGAATAAAAAGATTCTTCTAGCATACCTATTATTAATAGTATTTTCGTTAATATTTTTTTGATAAAGCTTACCTAAAGAATAAATAAATTCTAAAATTTCTTTATCACCTTCATCGTTAATATTAAATAATTTATTAGATGCTGTAGGTAAAAAATAAAGTAATGATGTTACATTATTTTCTTTTACGAATAATGTAATTCTTATATAAGAATAAACTTCTCCAAAATATGTAGAATCATTCATTAATCTAGTAGCATCATTGAATTTAGGAACAGTTTTTAAAATTTCAACAGCTTCTTCTTTTTTATTATCTAATATCAAATCAATGACTTTTTTATATATTTCATAATTTTTATCTTCATTTAAAGGAGAAGAATTTAATAAAGCTTCATTAAAATTATTAGTCAAATCATTGTTATTTATTTCAAATTGACTTGATGAAGAAAGAACATTGTTTAATTTCTCTTTTTCTTTTTCATCATTACAATTATTAATTGCATTTATAAAATCTTTGTTATTTGTTAAATTAATTTTTTTATTAATCAATTCATCAACATTTTTACATCTTTTATCAATTAAGACTTTAAAAAGATAAGCTTTATAGTTATTTTCATCGTAAGCAAAAAGTTCATCCAAAATCCAATCTGCTTTTTCAAAATTTGAACTATTTAATGCTTGCTCAATTCTTGTAATACAGTTTTTAATTGAGTTTTCTATTGAAAAGGTTGAAACAACTGCTTTATTATCTTGATTTTCTTTATTTACTATTTCTATTTTATTTTTTCTTTCACCAATTAATTTCTGGATGCCTCTTAAAATATCTTGAATTGCTCCTAATTTAGATAAATCTTGTGCTTGGAAAGCTAAAAGTTCTTCAGGCATATCATAAGCATTCATATCAAAAAAGCATGGAATTAAATATTTATTTTTATCATTTTCCATAAAATGAATGTATCTTGACCACTCATTTTTAACCCAAGGAGCATTAAAATATTCATCTTTTGAACCGACAACAAGCATCACTTTAGCTGTTCTTAAAGCATTAAAAATTATTGGCTCATATTCATGACCTAATTTATTTTCTAAACTTATTTTAGAAAAGAAAACACGATAACCATTTTCGCTTAATTTATCATAAATCTCTTCGCCTATAACACTATCTTTAGTTCTCTCATTATTACTATCACTTTCTTTATATGAAATAAAAATATCATAATTTTCTTCTTTTTGAGCAAGTTTAATAATTCTTTTTTGAATTTTATCTATTTCGATAGCCTCTTTTTCATATATTTTTTTAGTTAATTCATCGGCGTATTTAAGAGCTGATAAATAATCTTCATCATTTAAAATAGATTCATAAAGTGTTCTATGGCAAGTAGGAACTTTATCTCCAGTATAAGGATCATCGACATATTCAATGCCATATTTTGATAAACAAACTCCCCAATATGCTTCTGCTTCATTGTTAAATTCAGCAATTATTGATTGATAAGTAAACATTGCTTTATCAAATTCATTTCTAAATCTTAAAGAATTAGCTCTATTAAATAAAGCAATCTTTTTTTCATCATCGCTAGAAGGAAGAGTTTGGGTAGAGCCACAAAATTCACAAGTAACTATTTTTTGATTTTCTTTAATAGTTAAATCAGCTCCGCACATCTTACATTTAAATATCGACATAATTTATTCCAATCCTTTAAATAAGTTAAACCTCCTTTTATAAAAGGAGGTTATAATCATTAAAATATAAAAATTATTTTATTAATTATTGAGGTTTTTTATTTCCACAATTTGGACAGAAATTCGATGAAGATGGATTTTCTCTATTGCAGGAAGGGCAGATCCAAGTATCGTTTTCATTATCTACTTTTGTATCGCAAATACCTTCTAAAATTTCATTAGATAAACTTTTACCAATATTTTTAATTAAATTAGCTTTAACACTTTCAGCAGCTAAATGAGAGAATTCATTGCCTCCACCATTATTATTAAGAGGTGAAAAAGCGCCATTATTAAAGTTTTTAGCAATTTGACTTGAAACATTACGATTTGTTTCATCTTTATAGGAATAACCTTTTTCTTTCATTTCATTGGCTTCAGCATGAGCTTTTAAATAATATGCTTCGGCTTCAGCTTGAGCTTTAATCTTAGTAATTTCAGCTTCAACTTTAGCTTTTTCTAAAGCAAGTTCATTTTCAGTTTTTGCTTCAGTCATTTTTCTAGAATAAGCAGCTTTTGCCTCTTCTTCTTTAATATTTTCATCTTTAACTTTTAAATATTTTTCAGCATATTGAGAAACTAATTTTTTAAAATTAGGATCATCATCAGGAGTTAAAACATTTAAAATAACAAAATCAGTAAGTGTAATGCCAAATTTATCTATTTCTTTATTAATAGATTCTTTAATAGTTGTAGAAATAGTTGAAAGATTTTCATCAATTTCAAGGACATTAACATTTAAAGTCTTTAAAACTTTAGGGAATAAAGATTTAATTTCACCAATTACAATTGGTTTTAATTTTTCAAGTAAATCATCTTTTTTATAACCTTCTAAAGTTACATTAGAAAGACCAACATAATCAAATAAGAATTTACTAACATCACTAATTTTAAAATTAAAGATTCCATGAGCACCAAGTTCAATATGCATATTGCTTAATGGATCTAAAAATTTAATTTTACTATCTGTTCCCCATTTATTATTCGAGAAAATATTTGTTGAAACAAAATAAAGTTTTGATTTAAAAGAAACTTCACTCTTAAAAGCATTTTCTTTACTTAAAACTTCATTATTAAAATCTACACGATGATTTCCAGCTTCATAACTTCCAACAACTTTACCATTAGAAATGAAGACTGCTTTTTGAGATTCATCAACCAAAATTTGAGAAAAAATAGGGAAATCTTCTAATTTATGTTTAATAGCAACAACATCACTATTTAAATCACATTTTAAAAGTAATGGTTGATTTTCACTTTTAAATTTTTGAAGTTCAATTGCTTTTTTAATATTTATTTTATGAGAACAAATAGGACATTCAGTTTCTTCACCATCTTTATTAACAATTAAATGAGAAGAACAATCATCACAAACAATTTCAACGAATTTCCAATCTTCTCTTTCGTCTTTTAAAGGCTCATGACAAATAGGGCAAAGAGGATATTCATTCTTTACTCGATCATAAGTAACAATATTTCCACACTTTGGACATTGTTTAGTAACCATTCTTTCATTATTCACGTTTATAACGCTCCCACAATGACAATGCACTCTAGTTGAATGAAAAAAACCTACCTTTACATTATTTATTCTGCCGCATTTAGGGCATTCGATTAATACTTCTTTTGCCATAATTTTCTCTCCTTTATATATTTTATAATTTTTTTAATTATTTATTTACTAAATAAAATAGTAATTTCATTCACTTTTGATAGAATTTTTTACTCGAATACCGCAGTTAATGTACCACCATAGTCAAAATCCCAATACATATAAGAACCTGTATAGGTGGTTCCATTAAATCTCCAACCAACAAAGCGATAACCATCTTTATTGCAATTAGGAAGTTGAATTCTTTCTTGATAAGTAACTGACTCATATTTATAAGAAGTAGACCCAATAACTTTTACCTGATTATTTGAAAGGCTTGTTTTATAATCAATATCAAAATTTACATAGAAATAGCGAGAATCATTAGGATCTCCGGTATAAGTAACTTCAACTTTAATATCATCACCAGCATTAGCATCTATATAAGCTACATTATTAGAGACTCTGCAAGAATAGTTTTGTGTTTCATTATAAACACTAAATTCGAAGCTTGATAGAGAAGGAGATACGTAGGATAAATTAATAGTTCCATTATCAACATCATTTGTCGCTGTAAAGGTTCTACTAAAATCAGTATTTGTTATATAAATAGATTCTGTATCAAGTTTATATTTTCCTGCATCTATTGGTTCTGATTTTAAATATAAATCAAAATCATCATTTACTGGATCAGTAAAATTAAACTTTTCTCTATATGAACTATCTAAATACCATCCATAGAATATATTATCTGAATTATAGACTGCATCAGGATATGCATTTCCATCGTATAATGTCCTAGTTATTGAGCCATATTGATAATCATTATAATGATAAGTAACCTCAACATAATTTCTAGTTCTATCAAAATAACCTCCATTTGGATTAAAGACTATCGAATATGATTTTTTATCATATCTTGCATAAAGTCTTAAATCTCCCATCATATGATCAAGAACAGATATCTTTTGAGTAGTGTCATCATCAATATACCATCCTCTAAATGTATAACCAGTTTTTGTTGGAGTAGGTAAAACATAAGTATCTTCAATTGTATAAGTTGTCCAAGCAGATGAAGGTAAACTTCCTCCATCAAGATAATAAGAAATCGAATACTCAATTGGTTTATAAACAGCATAAAAATTACGATTACCAACTGTTCCATAATCTATACTTATATAAGTCGAGATATTTCCATAATCATCTTCCCAACCATATAAATAATATCCTTCTTTATATGATTGATCGTATTCATAATAAACTTGATCAGTTTGAACATTGAAATTTATAACGTCATAAGCATTTAAATTTTCTCTTCCTTCATAATAAATGGTTGCTGTATAAGTATACATTCCAGTATAACCAGTCATTACACAGTTAAATTCAAGTTGTCCATCTACCGATACTAAATTAGCACTACTTAATTTAAAAAATAAAATGTAATATCCTGGATTTGTATATTCAGGTAAATAAGAATATCCATCGTAACTACTTTCGAAAGAGTCAGAATAGAAAGAATAATCACCACCCTCGTAAGGTAATCGATACTCAATATAGACATCAGCTCCTAAATCTTCGATTGCTAAAAAATTATCAACAAAATTAGTTCCAGTTTCATTTCCTAAACTCATTTTTTTATATTCATCGATAATTGCGAGTTTAGTTTCTGAATCATCCCAACCATTTAAACCTTCATAAATATTTTCAGCCTCAGCAAAATTACCTTCGGCCATTAAATTATTTGCTTTATCAAATTGAGTTTTTGGATAAATATAAAAGATAGAAAATAAACATGTTGCAATAACAAGAGAAACAATTGAAGCCCAAATTGAAGCAACTTTTATTTTGTGTCTTTTTAATCTTTTTATTCTCTTTTCTTCTTTATAATATTGACCTTTAAATTCATTAAGTTCTTCATCAGAACACTTATAATTTAATTCTTTTAATGCATTAATTTTAGTATTAAAAAGATTAAGATTTTGTGCTTTTACTGCTGATAAAATATCCTTTTTTATATCTTGATATTTCATTTCATTGTCAAAATTATCTAGATAATTTTGACTATCTTTATAATCTTTATGTTTTGTAAAAATTTCTTTTGCAACTTCAAAATTACCATTATTGAAATTATTAATAGCTTCTTGATATTCATTTTCTATTAATTTATCTTCACATTCTTTAACTTTATCTTTTGCATCTTTATAATCAATAATTTTATTAAATTGTTCTTTTGCAGTTTCAAATTCATTGCTAGCTAAAAGATTTAAAGCACCTTCATAAATATCTTGATTTATAAGATCTTTTACCTTTTTAATTTGTTCTTTTGAATCAGCATAATCTTCAATTGATGCTAAAGTTTCAATAGCGGAATCATAAAATTTAGTTCTAATATAAACCATTGCTTGATCATATTTTTTTCTAGCAGCAACATTTTCTAAATTATATTTAATTTTTTCTAACTCTTCTTTAAAAGCTCCACTAGCATTTTCTAAAGCGTTTTTAAAATTCTCGTCATTAGAAAGATCGACTTTTTTAGCATATATTTCATCGATATTTTTAACTTTATTTTGAATTAAAAAACGATAAAAATAAGCTTTTGCGTTATTTACATCAATAGCAAAAACTTCATCGCAAATCCAATCTGCACGATCAAAAGCATTCTTTTTTAATGCTGCTTCAATTCTTTTATAATAAATATCAAAATTAGGGACAATAGCATTTGTTGGAACTTGAACTACTTCTTTTTTTCCGACAAGTTTAATAACACCACGAACTAAATCTTGAACGGCACCAATTTTAGACATGTCCTGAGATTGAAATACCAAAAATTCTTCAGGCATATCATAAGCATTCATATCAATAAAACATGGTACAAGATATTTTTCTTTATCTTTTCCCATAAAAGATAAAAATCTAGCCCATTCATTTTTTACCCATGGAGCATTAAAATATTCTATTTTAGAACCAACAACAATCATTACTTTTGCTGTTCTTAAAGCATTAAAAATAATTGGTTCATATTCATAGCCAAGTTTTTTCTCTAAAGAGATTCTAGAATAAAATACTTTATAGCCTTTTTGAGTTAATTTTTCATAAATTTCTTCTGCAATTGTTGAATCTTTTGTACGGTTATTATTTTCATCACTTTCTTTATAAGAAATAAAAACATCATAAGCTTCTTTTGTTTGTGAAATTGAAATAATTCTCTTTTGAATTTTATCAATTTGTTTTGCTTCATTTGTATATAATTCTTTAGTTACTTCATCAGAATATTTGATGGCTTCTAAATAATCTTCATCATTTAAAATAGATTCAAAAAGAGTACGATGACAAGTAGGTATTTTATCTCCAGTTCTTGGATCATCAACATATTCAATGCCATATCGACATAAACAAACACCCCAATGTGCTTCACTTTCTTCTTTAAATTCATTAACAATTGCTTGGTAGGCAAAAAGAGCTTTATCAAATTCACTTGCTAATCTTAAAGAGTTAGCACGATTATATAAAGCGACTTTTCTTTCATCGTTACTATTAGGTATTGTTTGAGTAGAACCACAATATTCACAAGTTGCAATAGTTTGACCATCTTTAACTTGAAGGTCAGCTCCACACATTTTACATTTAAAAACCGCCATTAACTTATTTGCCCATCAACTTTGCAATTTAAAAAGATATTTAAAATATATTTTAAATATCCAATAATTTATTGTAAAACTTATAAAAATATAAATGAAAAGATAATCGGGTTTTTCAACAAAATATATTAAAAATCAAAGTTTAGTTGAATAAGTTTTAAATAGTAGAAATTAATTATTAGCGAGTGAAAAATAAAATAACGAAAGCTAAAATTAAAACAAAAAGGATAATAGAGATTACAATAATGAAAGTTCTATTTTTTCTAAACTCTATTTTCTTTAATGTTCTATTATAAAACTTATAGTTATATTTAATTAAATAATAGGTAGCGGATTCTTTGTATTTTTTTAAATATTTATATATTTCGATAGCTTCTTCATAAGCTTTTGTTACGCCATTCTTTTTAAAATTTTCAATTTTTTTATATGCTTCATCGTATAACTTTTCTTCATCAATATTTTTTAAAAGAGATGAAGAATCTTTATATTCTTTTATTTCTTCAAGAATATTTTTAGCTTTGAAATATTCTTTTTCGTTTATATAGTTAAGCGCTAAATTATAAGCTTTATCATAAATTAAAGAATCGATATTTTCTAAATATATAGAAGAATCTTTATATTCTTTTATTTCTAAAAATATTTCTTTAGCTTCTTTATATTTTTTATCTTTATATAAACTTAAAGCTTTATAATATTTTCCTGTTTCATTATTTAAATCATTTATTAATAATAATTCTTTTGAATCTTTATATCCCTCAATAATTCTTAAAATATTATGAGCCATTTCAATATAACCATTACTTAAAAATGTAATAGCACGATTATAAATAGATTCGTTGATATTTTTAGTGCATTCATCATAAAACTCTTTTGAGGTTTTATAATCTTTTAAAGAAGAAAATATTTGTCTAGCTCTTATATAATCTTTATTTTTATAAAGTTCTAAAGCTTTATAAAAATAATTTAGTTTATCTTTATCATTATTTATTTCTTTTAAAAATAAAAAATCATTTTCTTCGATATTACTTTTTATAGCATTTTCATTAATTAAATCTACATTAGAAAGTGATATATGAATATCATTTGTATTAGAAGGAATATCTTTTTTTATAGAATCTTTGTTATTAATTGTTATTTCTTTATTTTTAAGAACATTAAATTTATTTTTATTACGGTTTAAAAATTCTTCTAATTCTTGTTTTAATGGTTCTTTACTATAATAAATCGCGTTTTTTAAATCTTCATCATTACTTAAATTAATGTTTTTATTTTCTAATTCATCTAAAGATGTAGAAGAATGATTAATTAATAATCGATAAATATAATTTTGAGGATTAGTTTCATCAATTGCTAAAGCTTCATCTAAAATCCACGATGCTTTTTCAAAATTTCTTCTACTTAAAGAGTCTTCAATTAATCTAAATAAACTAGATAAATTAATTAAATTTGTTTGTGGAAGAACATTATTTTCGTTATTTTTATCAATTAATTTTTCTATTCCTCTAACAAGATCTTGAATAGCACCAATTTTTGATAAATCTTGAGATTGGAAAGATAAAAATTCTTGAGGCATATCATAAGCATTCATTTCAAAAAAGCATGGAATTAAAAATTTATTTTGATCTTCTTTCATGAAATTTAAATATCTACTCCATTCATTTTTAACCCATGGAGCATTAAAATATTCCTCTTTTGAACCAATAACTACCATTACTTTTGCAGTTCTTAAAGCATTAAAAATTATTGGCTCGTATTCATAACCTAACTTATTTTCTAAAGTTATTTTTGAAAAGAAAACACGATATCCTTTTTCTGTTAATAAATCATAAATATCTTCACCAAAAACACTGTCTTTAGTTCTTTCATTATTTGAATCACTTTCTTTATATGAAATAAAAACATCGTATTTTTCTTCTTTTTGAGAAGCCGCAATAATTCGTTTTTGAATTTTATCAATTTCAACGGCTTCTTGTTGATACATTTTTTTAATATTTTCTGAAGCATATTCAATTGCTTTTAAATAATCATAATCATTTAAAATAGATTCAAAAAGAGTACGGTGACAAGTAGGAACTTTATCGCCAGTTAATGGATCATCAACATATTCAATTCCATATTTTGCTAATACCGCACCCCAATAAGCTTCACTTTCATTATCAAATTCAGCAATAATTGATTGATATGCAAATAAAGCTTTATCAAAATCATTTCTTATTCTTAAAGAATTTGCTCGATTATATAAGTTGAGTTTTCTTTCATTATCTACCTTTGGTAACGACTGGGTTGAACCACAATATTCACAAGTTACTATATCTTGACCTTCTTTTATTTCAAGATCAGCACCACACATTTTACATTTAAAAACTGCCATTTCTTTTATTTCCTCATTAAAGACACCATCAAAATTATATTTTAAATACTAAATTATTTACATAAATAACTGAAAAATTATTATTTAATTAATCTTATAATTTCTTCCATATCAAAATCTTTAAAGTAATCTTCGTAATAAAAATTTAAAAAGTATTTTTCATCATAAATAGATTTCAATATAGTTTTCAATTTTGTTCGTAAAATAAATCTCTATCGAAATCTTCCATTACATTTCCAACATTAAAAGTTAAGTTACTAGATTTTTCATTTAAATCGAGTAGTTTTATATCATTAGAATCATATTTTCTACTTGTCATTTCTCTAATATCAATCTCAGAAGGTTTAATAAATTCGTTCCCCAAAGATTT